>NZ_JBFRVD010000020.1:0-118279 GCF_041474985.1 Vibrio sp. 10N.222.49.C9
TGATTTGATCAACAACGCCAAAGGGATAGTCATTTTCAGATTTTGTTAACACACTGATTAAAAGGTAACGGTTATGCTCTTAGAGGATTTTCAGGTCATTTTAAAAGTCGCAGAGTTTCGCAGCATCACTGCTGCTGCGACAAATCTGGATATGCGCACGGCAACGGCAAGTGCGGCGGTGAAACGTGTTGAGGCATCATTAGGGGCTGAATTATTTGTACGAACGACTCGTCATTTACGCTTATCTTCTGCCGGCGAGCGTTATTTGCCTCAGTGTGAAGAGGCGTTGCAGATGCTTGAAAAAGCCAAAATGAACATGCGTGAAGAGCTAGGGATTATTGATGGAGAGATCCGCATCGCCCTTTCGTCTGATTTGGGCCGAAATGTGGTCACACCTTGGCTTGATGAATTTTTGTTGGACTACCCAGACGTTTCACTTCGCTCCAGTATCAGTGACAGCAACATCGATTTTTATCGAGATTCTGTTGATATGGCGCTGCGCTATGGCTCACCAACCGATGCGAGTATGTACGGTTTTAAAATTTGTGATGTGCCAAGGCTGTTGTGCGCCAGCCCGGAGTATTTAGCAAAATACGGTACTCCATCCGAGCCAGATGATCTGCTTGAACATAATGCCCTGTTTTACCAGTTACATGATATTTTGCAAAATGAGTGGTTGTTTAATGATGGAAAAGAGGACATTAAGGTAAAACTGAAAGGTAACAGAGCATCTAATGATGGCGATCTTGTTCGGCGCTGGTGTGTGGCGGGGAAAGGGGTAGCAATCAAGTCTTGCCTCGATATGGCCGATGACTTGCTAACAGGGAAAGTGGTCAATGTAATGGCAGACTATAAACCGACTTCCACTGAGCTTTGGTTAATATGCCCAAGCCGACAATCTATTACCCCAACCGTCCGCCTAATAAGGGATATGCTTAGAGAAAAGACCGAACAGATTCTAATCCAAATGAAGGACAAAGGGATTCTATTGGGTTAACTGTTGAGGTTAGGGCGTGGAAATTGCCAGCCCTCAGTAAAGCGGTGATGGTCTTAACTACTGATGGTTGTCCAACCACTCACGAGTCACATCATCAACCGCTAATCCCGCACGGCAAACCTTGTAATCCAATTCTGCGATGATTTCATTTGAAAAGCGCAATTGATCTAGCTGTGCCAACTGTGCTGGGGTAAATACGATTGATCTTTCTTGTCGAAGTAATAATATGGCGCGATCAACGCTACCCAATAATCCTTTGGGCTCTTTTAATTCACGGATAGTAAATAGGTGGTGCAAGAACTGTGGTTTCCACAATGGCACAATAACCCACTCATTATTTTCAACCGCACGTTCGTAGGCACCAAAGCAATCCTCTTCTGAACCAGAGTGAAAATGATAACCCACATCGCTTAATCCATATTGGTCCATCATTTCAATAGAGAATCGGGTAATGCCAGCACCTGGGTTAATACCTTGAATGTGTTTGTTGGTGCGCTTAACGACTTCTGGTTTTAATAGGTCACTGATTTGTGAAACAACCTCCTCAGGTACATAATCGGGCACCCCCCATAGAGCGTACGGTTTATAGTGCAAACCTAACTCTAACAAAGGCTCTACCGTTTCAACATCGGATTTATAGATACCGTGGCTTGAAGGTAACCAGGCAGAAGAGAGCATGTCGATACGGCCCACTTTTAGATTTTGGAAATTTTCTTGATGTGGTGCGTAGACACGTTCCACCTGAAAACCCATATCAGTTAAGACATGGCTAACTATGGATGCAGTAACGCGATGAAAAGATAAATCGGTAACCCCGAGATTGATAATGTTAGACATAACGTGTCCTTATGATAAAAGAAAAAGAGGTTTTAAAATCGCATTTAAAGTGCCGTGAGGCCGGAATAGAGCATCTTGGTTCCCGTAAGAAACAGAACGCTATAACTTATCTTGTAAATCAACTCTTGAGAGATGATATTCACCATCCACACACCGGCTCTAACCCCTAAAAACGCAATCGGCACCAAAACTAACGAGGTCATCAAGTTTTGCATATCGAGCAGCCCCATATAGCTGTATGGGATCAACTTAATAAAGTTAAGCACCGTGAAAAATACTACGCTGGTGCCGATTAATTGTTCTTTCGGCAGATTTTTTGGCAGTAGATGCATGCTTGCAGGCGGACCACCGGCATGGGCAATTGTACTGGAAAACCCAGACAACATACTTAAGGCATAGCCCTTTATCGGGTGGCTAAATTGAACCTGCTTTAGCAGAAACTTTTGTGTTAAAAAGACCAAAGCCAGCCCCCCAATGATAAGTTCAACGACAGATGTTGACAGACTACCCATAAAATAAGCTGCACTCATCACCCCCATAATAGCGAAGGGCATCATACTTTTTAGCTCGACGTAATTGCAGTTCTTGTGGTGGTAAAACAGCGCCATTAAATCCATACCACACAATAATGGTAATAAAATCGCAGCGGCTTGAACTGGCGATACGCTCATCGCCATCAAAGGTACCGATAGCATCCCCAAAATACCGCCGACCCCTCCCTTGCCCATGCCATAGAAAAAAACGGCAGGCATCGCTGCAACATAAAACCAAAGGTCTGTGATCATGATATGTAAACCAAGAAAATACGTAGATGAAAACAAGTGTATTTGAGCAAAAAGCTTTTAAAGCCATTCACTCAAATAAGGGGGAATACAAAGTTGGCTTAAGCGATTTGGGTCATTTCGTTGACAGTGAAACTTGCGACAGAGCCTTCGGTTGCTGTCATGTAGTCAGCAAGGTGCTGGTTGCCCATATGAGCTTGCCAAAGTTCACGTGATACCCAGTTTTCATAAAAAGTAAAATGCGCTGGGTTGTCGTTGTCTTGGTGGAGGTCATAGTTGATGCAACCGTCTTCAGCGCGAGTGACGTCGATTAATTTCAACAGCTCTGCTTTTACCAGTTCGATTTTGTCTTCATTGGCCACGATGTTTGCAACGATAGTTAGCTTAGTCATAGTGTGTTCCTTTGTATGGAGTTGAAGCAGCTGATGGTGTGCTGCGTTGTTGGTTTGGGTGTATATTACGGTGATTATTGCAAAGTAAAAACAGTCTAGAAATTGATTTATTATCAAATTTAGTTTGAGAATTGATTTTTAAGTCTGACCATAAAGAGGGAATTAGATCGCGTTGTGTGGTGATGTGCACGGTGTTTATCTATTTGTTTTTGATAATAATTCAAATAATACCGCGTTTTTACCGTGTAAAATTTGCCGTAGGATGGCCAAATCAATTTCAATTCATTGGATAAATAGCCATGTCACAGATACATTTTCAACAGGGCCCAATACGCCCACCATCAGAAGCAGACAGTTTGCTTATCAGAACCACACAAGGGTGCCCGTGGAATAAATGTAAGTTCTGCACCCTTTTTGAAGGCATGGAGTTCTCTATTCGTCCGGTTGAAGATATTAAGCGTGATATCTGGGCGGCGAGGGCGTTTTATAAAAACAGAACCTTTGATAGCTGTTTTTTGCAAGATGGCGACTCATTCGCCATGGAAACCCAAGACTTACTTGACGTGCTCAATACACTGAAAGAGGCTTTTCCGGAGCTTAAACAGATCAGCTCTTATGGCCGGGCGCAGACCATGACTAAAAAATCGCCAGCGGAGATGAAAGCAATCTGCGATGCTGGGCTAAACATGCTTTACTGCGGTATGGAGTCGGGATCTATCGAGGTTCTAAAACTGATGAAAAAGGGGATCACCCCGAAATCAATCTTGAAGTCAGCCGAATATGCCAAGCAAGCGGGTATGAAAATGATGACCTTCATTATCCTTGGCTTAGGTGGAAAAGAACTGTCAGAGCAACATATCGCAGCAACGGCCGAGCTACTGAATCAAATCAACCCAGACGAAATTCGCATACTCTCGCTGGCGGTTAAATCGGGAACTGAATTGGATGAGTTAGTACAAAACGGCCAATTTACACCACTAACAGAGCGAGAGATGCTTGAAGAACAATATCAGCTTATCAGCAAGCTAGACGGCATAACGGGTAATTATGGCAACTTCCATGGCATCAATGTATTGACGGAACTTAATGGACAATTACCACAAGATAAAGAGACATTTTTGCGCACCATTGAGCACTTTATGATGATGAGTGAAAACGACCAGAATAACTTTGTTTTAGGTCGCCGCATGCACTATTACGCCACACTGAGTGATATGCGAAATCAGCTTATGTATGACAGCGTACAAAAAGAACTAGACCGAATTAAGCTGCAAAATCTTGGCAATCTTGACGATATTTTCTATCAACTCCGCCAACGTATGATCTAATAGTAAGGAACAGCGCAATGATAGACAATCTAGATAATTGGACGATTCAAAATGAAAACCCAGAGCACTGGTCGTTTAAAAATGAAGTGCTTACAATGCAAGTTCAAGAGGGCAATATCTTTGGTGCTGGCGCTAATGATGTAAAAAACATCTTTATTTATCCGGTAGACAAGCCAGAATACAGCGCGGAGGTGACGATTAATCTAGATCCGAACCTCAGTTTCGAGCAGGCTGGACTAGGGATTTACTGGGACAATGATAACTATATAAAAATCAGTAAAGAGATGTTTATGGGTGCGCGATCGCTGGTGTTTGTTGTAGAACAAAATGGTCAGCCTGATATTAAACATCGCTTATTATTCGGTGAGTCGACAGTATCGGTAAAGCTTGAAAGAAGCGACACTAAAGTTCGCGCTTATTATCGAACGCAAGATAACGACACATGGCAGTCAATTATAAGCACTGCCGCACTATCAGGGCACGAGCAAGGCGTTATGCTTTACACCTTTAGCGGCAGAATCACTGTGCCCAACTTTGCTGAATTTAGTGAGTTTGAGCTAACTGATTTGAACTAATGTGCATCCCGCATAAGATGAACTGGCCTGCTCCATTAATAAAGATTGAGTGGGTTAGTTAAGTGACGTTGCCATACTTTTAATGATCCATGTGTTGCTGAATTAGCAATTTCGCTAAAACGGAATTGTCCAGAACCTTGCTGGCGGGACGATGTAACTCAGAAATGCCCCATTGCTTGCCAGTAACGTTCAACTTCACAAATCACAGTGTGGTGGTTTGACCTACTTTTTCTTGTCTGTGTAATGTCTGTTAATCTGGGTGCCTTACCATTTAAGTACTAACGGTACAATAACTTAACCACGGTAGTTGGCGCTGCCCAGCACTTCACGCGCCGTTTGCTGGTAATAATAAGGATTTAAGAGGCTATATGAAAAGAAGCATTCCCGCACCAGTAATAGCGGTTTTATCAAACAATTTAGCTGCGCTTGAAACCCATGCAAGTCTAGATAATCTTTTTCTGTATGCTGATGCACCAGGAGAACCACCTGAAGGTTCAAAACCTGTCAAAGTGCAAGCGTGGCTAAGGCTCATTAATAAAGAGTCAGATGACCCGCTAAAGGTTCTTGGTAAGCTAATTGAGACGTTCATGGAGTTGCCAGAGCAAGAAGAGGAAGATGTTTTATTGTGGGGAACTAACGTTACCAATCACAAAAAGAATTCAAAGGAAAGCTCGAATCAATTCTTTCACAGTGCAATCTGACTTACATCGCTGGCGGTCTTGTATCTGATGGTAGTTCTGCTCCGAGTCGCTCGTTATCAGATTTAATTAAAGGTAGAGACATTCCCTCGATTGAAGCCGAATTTACAAGGGCACTAGCAAACGTAAACTCTGAACCTAGAGAATCAGTATCAGCAGCATGTAACATTTTGGAATCAATATTTAAGGTATACATTGCGGACGAACAATTAGACAAACCCCAGAAGCAAGACTTACAAAATGTTTGGAAGGTTGTGCGTGGCGACTTAGGTTTTGACCCTAAGTTAGTTCAGGACGACGATCTCAAAAAGGTACTATCGGGAATAGTATCGATTGTTGATGGTATTGGTGCTTTCCGTACACATGCTAGCTCCGCGCACGGTGAGGGACGTATTATGTATAAATTAAAGCCTCGTCATGCTCGATTAGCAGTTCATTCAGCCCATACAATAGCAATGTTCGTGCTTGAGACTTGGGACGAAAAACGTGAGTCAGCGAGACAACAAACGACTATGACAGATACTTGCTGGGAATGATCATGGCAAACACACTCTTGCCCCAATGTGTGTTTCGACCCCGCTAAGCGCTATCGGTTAACATGACTTTTTCAAGAATAAAACTATTACCAAAAGCCAATTGTTATACACCAGGTTGACTCAGCTCATTAGTTGAAATTCACTAAATTTAGCAAAATTCGGTGTGTTTGAACTTCCACTGAAGGTATAAAGCATCACTCCTTTTGCTAGTCCATTTAATGTCTTCGCAGATCCAATGACATGCCAAGACTGCTTTTGATTGCCTCCCAAGTAGGCTGTGATAGTACCCTCATTGTTTTCTAATCTAACTGAGGCTGTCGCGCCTTCAAATGAGCAGCGCTGTTTGATCTCAGGCCGACCATTTTGCTCTATAACAAACACAATCGAAAGCTCGCCCATGAACATTTCTTTGCTAATTTTGATGTAGTTGTTGTTGTCCCAGTAAATGCCTAAGCCAGCTTGTTCAAATGGCAAGGTTGGCTCTAAGGTGATGGTGACTTCTGCGCTATAATTGGGCTGAGATACGGGGTGGATGAATATGTTATCCACGTCACTTGAACCCGCGCCAAAAATATTGCCCTCTTGCACTTGCATCGACAACTGCCCATTTTCAAATGACCAATGGCTTGGGTTCTCATTTTGTATGTACCAGTCGTTTAAATTCTTCATCTCGGACTCCTTGGGTCTAAATCATGCGTTGGCGAAGGCTATAAAAAATATCTTCAAGGTCACCAAGTTTTTGCTGCTCTATGCGCTTTAGCTGTTGCTGCACCGTGTCATACATAAGCGTATTGTTCATGTCATTCAGTGTTGCATAGTGGTGGGTGCGACGGCCTAAAATAAAGTTATTTTGCTCGTTTTCTTTCATCATCATGAAATGATCAATGGTACGCAAAAATGTCTCTTTATCTTGTGGTAATTGTCCATTAAGTTCCGTCAATACATTGATGCCATGGAAGTTGCCATAATTACCCGTTATGCCGTCTAGCTGCGATACCTGCTGTGTTCTTTTATGGGATGGGAAAAGGCGGTGTTGGAGGAATTTTGGGTATGCTCTCGGTGCCACTAATGGCAATGAGTGTTTCGCCTGTCCAAGCTGCTGCTATTTTATTGCCACTTTTATGTGGAATGGATCTAATGGTGCTGTTTTATCATCGTAAAAATTGCAATTATGCCGAACTCAAAGTCATGATGCCTTTTGCGGTATTAGGGGTTATGGCCGCTTCTTACTTCATGGGCAGTCTTCCGACACACATTGTTGAACTAATGATTGGTGGATTGGCGCTGACTTTTCTGGGGCAAAAGTTATTGTTGAAGCAATCAGGTTCACCTAACCGAATCAAAGGCTATGCATTAAACCTATTATCAGGTTTTTCGAGTACGATAGCTCATGCTGGGGGGCCGCCAGCAAGCATGTATTTGCTACCCAAGAAACTGCCTAAAGAGCAACTTATCGGCACCAGCGTTGTGTTTTTCGCTGGGCTTAATTTTGTTAAGATAGTCCCATACAGTTATATGGGACAGCTTGATACACAAAACTTGATGACCTCACTCGTACTTGTACCTATTGCATTTCTGGGGGTGAGAACCGGTGTTTGGTTGGTTAACATCATCACTCAAGAGCTGATTTACAAAATCAGCTATAGCGTATTATTCATTACGGCTATAAAAATGTTGTACTCTGGAGTCACCACGCTATAAGTCATCGGCAGTATCTATAGCACTCCTTTTTCTGCTAATTGCTCAAGTATCACGTTAGTTTTCTCTCTAAAGAAATCTCTTAACAGCCGAACCGTTGGTGTGATGGACTGACGGCTCGGGCAAACCAACCAGAGTTCAGTCGGCGTTGGTTTGTACTCTTTCATAATACTCACCACTCGACCTGCTAAAAGGTCATCAGACATATCAAGGCACGATTTGATTGCCACCCCTTTACCAGCAACACACCAACGCCTCACCAGATCGCCATCATTCGAAGCTCTATTGCCTTTCAGTTTTACCTTATGAGTCGTATCCTCATGACTGAATAACCACTCATTTTGCAACACATCATGCAATTGATAAAACAACGCATTGTGCTCAAGTAGATCGTTCGGCTGAGTGGGTGCTTGATTTTCCGCTAAATAGCTAGGGCTTGCACACAGCACTCTCGGTACATCACAGATTTTAAAGCCATACATATTGGCATCGGTTGGTGAGCCATAGCGCAGAGCCATGTCGACAGAATCACGGTAGAAATCAATATTGCTATCGCTAATACTTGAACGCAGTGAAACATTCGGGTACTGCAATAAAAACTCATCTAACCAAGGAGTAATAAGGTTACGTCCCAAATCAGACGATAGCGCGATACGAATTTCACCATCAATAATGCCCAAGTCTTCATGCATATTCATTTTGGCCCGCTCAAGCATCTTTAGCGCTTCTTCACACTGAGGTAAATAACGCTCACCAGCAGAGGACAATCGCAAGTGACGGGTTGTACGGACAAAAAGCTCCGCGCCCAGTGATGCCTCAACGCGCTTTACCGCTGCACTGGCTGTGGCGGTACGCATATCTAAATTGGTTGCCGCTGCGGTGATGCTGCGAAACTCCGCAACTTTCAAAATAACCTGTAAATCTTCTAAGAGCATGATGAGACCTTCATTCGAAAAAGGGGCAGCAGTAAATGCTACGTTGCTGCTATTTATAAAGCAGTCTTAACAACAGAACAATACATATTCAATTTATTTTTGATAATAATTCAAATTAAAGCCTGTTTTTAATTTTTAATAACTCGCCTACCATAATCTCATTCGAACGACCCCGAATAAACACAAGACCAAGCGCATAACGTTTATGATTATCAAGTTATTTTAGATAATGTTTAAAAAATAATTAGATAATCAATGACAATTCTTTGTCTACACTGATTGGTATTGCCAGTGCTTACAGCAACCCACATCAATAAGGTATTGTTTTTTTAGGGTTATTATTGTTGTTAACAAGTAGAGAGATAAAGGAAATAAAGATGACTAAATTGACTATTGTTGCAAATATTGTTGCGAACGAAGATAAAGTTGAACTGGTTAAAGCAGAGCTATTAAAGTTGATTGATATCACGCGTGCTGAAGAAGGCTGCATTAACTACGACCTTCATCAAGATAACGAAAACCCAGCACATTTTATGTTCTACGAGAACTGGCAATCTCGCGAACTGTGGCAAGCACATATGGGTAATACACATTTAGCTGAATACATGGCTGCAACAGAAGAAGCGGTAGCAAGCTTTACCTTGAACGAAATGACACAGGTCGCATGATATGACGCACCAAATAATTAAAGATCTGGAGCAACGTTATACTGCTAAACGATACGATGCGACTAAGCGTATTCCACAAGAAGACTTAAGTGTGATTTATCAGGCTATTCGTCTATCAGCGTCTTCAATTAACTCTCAACCATGGAAGTTCATAATAATTGAAAGCAATGAAGCCAAAGAACGAATGAACAAAACTTTCAAGAACAAACACCAGTTTAATCAGCCACACATTAATGCAGCATCACATATTATTTTATTTGCTCACAATACTCGCTATACGCGTGCAGACTATGAAAAAGTTGTCGATAAAAGCATTAAAGACGGTAGATTAGATCCTGCAAATCGTGAACAAGCATTTGGTGGGTTTGCATTTGCCGAGTTAAACACGAGTGAATCAGGTGATACAACTGCATGGACAAAAGCCCAAACCTACCTTGCATTAGGTAATACTCTACATACTTTGGCACGATTAAATATCGATTCCACAACGATGGAAGGTGTTGATTCAGATCTAATTGGTGAAGAGTTTGAAGAGGAACTTGGTGGCTATCAATGCGACGTTGCTTTGGCGATGGGCTATCATCATAAAGATGAAGATTACAATGCAAATTTACCAAAGTCGCGCTTAGACCTTGATACTGTTTTGACGGTTTTGTGAACCTAATGACCTATCCTGAAATGGACTGACACTTGTCAATTTTAACGCTTGATGTCGTTTATCGAGCGTTATTTGAAGAAGTATGTGGTCTAAGTTTATTGTTGTGGGTAGGTGAATTGAGCCATTACATTAGCGACTTTGCAATACCCTAAATAATCCGTTAAACGCTAATTTACCAATCTATATAGCTCACTTATGTCCAATAGTTACTTAGGACAAACCAACATACTACAATAGGAAATTTTTCCGGCTTAGTTATTCGTTATCTTCACTCAATGCAAATTTGATCTCGTCAGAAGAGAACCCCTTTCGACTTAGCATCGCGTAAGCCTTAGAGCGTTCTTTATGATCGTTTAGGTCATAAGGCTTCTTCTGCAACTGTTCTATACACGAAGAATAGAAATCTAGCTGCTCTTCATTAATCAATCGGTCGATGAGCGATGACAGTTCACTTGTGTCAATTTGTCGTTGTCTAAGTTCTTGCTGAATGGCAGTTAGTCCCTTGCCTTTACGAGCGTACTTGAGCACCTCTTTTTCCAAGTCGGCTTTCTCGGCCTTAATTTGAATGTTACTTTTCAGTTGATGCGCTTGTGGGTGCTGGTCAATCGCTACCTTGACTTGTTGATAGCTAAAGCCACGCTTTTGCAGTGTCGCAACCAGCTTTTCACGGCTCATGGTAAAGCTTGAATAGTAGTGGTTGATTCGGTCTATCAAGATGGTTTGTTCATCAATAGACTTTTCGAACGACACTTTATGGATTGCATCAGAAATCACTGAATCGGTCAGCCCCTTCTTCTTCAGTTTTTCGACAATGTATCGAGAACCGAATTCACCAGAGAAAGCTTGTTCCACGAATTGTTCTGCAAACACTTGGTCAGACTTGAGATACCCGAAGCCTTTCAAAGTATTCAACGTTTCATCGATCCATTCTTGATTGTCGGTTTTCACTTTGAGCTTCGCCACTAACTCGCTTTCCGTCATGTCTCTCTGAGTTAAATGCCACATCGCAGAGTTCATAACACTTTCAATTCGCGTCGCTTTTCTTACCGTTGTATTTCTAGTATTCGTTTTTTGCTGTGAATCGTCCATTCGATTTCAACTTTCCAGATTAAGCCTACCCCATCATAACGTAATTCTAAGGTGGTTGAGTGACATAAAAGAATGAAGCTCAACATAAGCGGCAGCCAATAAAAATGGACGCTTGTTCAGCGTCCATTTGATATCACATTAAGAATGATGGCTCTAAGCCATGCTTAGCTTTTTCGTAATAGCTTTTCATACTAGATCTTTCGTTTAGTTCTCTTCGTGATTGTAAATATGTACATCTCGTTGAGGGAATGGAATCGTGATGCCTTCTTCATCGAAGCGTTTCTTCACGGTTTCCGTTACATCCCAGTACACATCCCAATAGTCATCAGTCTTAACCCAAGGTCGTACTACGAAATCAACAGAAGACGTATTCAAGGTATGAAGCTTGATCATATGCTCTGGTTTTTTCAACACTAGAGGGTGTGCAAGAATGATGTCGTTCAATACCGCTTTCGCTTTATCGATATCATCTGAATAACCAATACCGAAAACCATATCAACACGTCTTACACGTTCTGCCGTGATGTTGTTGATCACGTCACCCCAAATCTTGTTGTTTGGGATCACCAAGCGTTGGTTATCAATGGTTTGAACAGTCGTCGATACTAAGCTCATGTCTTTTACCGTGCCTTGCACGCCTGCCACTTTAACCATGTCACCGACGTCATAAGGACGGTAGATCAAGATCATCAAACCCGATGCAAAGTTAGATAGTGTGTCTTGCAATGCGAAACCAATGATGACACCGGCTACACCGAAACCAGTAAGAAGAGGTGCTAGCTCTATCCCTATTTGAGACAGTGCGATAAGCAAACCAATAAACACGACCGCTTTAGATGCGATGGATACAAAGAAGTCCTGCATCAATACACTGAAGTCCATTTTAGAGTGCGAAACACTCTTACGAACGGTTTTGCGAGCCACGTTAGCAATAAGGCGAGTTACATACAAAATACCGAGAAACAGAGCAAGTTTAACGATAAAAGAAGGGGTATTTTCAAAAGCCCATGAACTGAACGAACGAAGCCAACCATCCAACAGCTCCAGTGCAACATCAACATCCAACACATCGGCGTTAATGTCACCTGTCGTCGCTAGCAAAACACGTTTGTACGAAGTCACATCCACGCCAAACGGTTCCATTAGCGTGATGGTTTCTTCTAAGCTCGCGACCATAACGCTAGTACGCTCGCTGAAACGCTCAAGCTCCTTTTTAATCGTCGCTTTCTCTTCTTCATTCACAAAAGACAAACGCGCTTCTAGATCTTGTCGCTGTGTGTCTGTGTAAAGAATGGCATTTGTCAGGTATTTAGAACGAGCAATTAACGCCGTTTTAAGTTCACCTTTAGGAACATCAACATCAACACCACGCTCTTTCGACCAATTTAAGGTCTTAGCAAGCTGCTGATAATAGACATCCATCATTCCGATTCGTTTTTGAATACGCAATTCAAGGCGTTTTTTAGCGTCACCTTCAGCTGAACGGTTTTCTTTACTCATTGAAACGATTTTAGTTTCATTCAACGACAGCAATTTTTGTAGCAGTTCGACCTGCTGAGCAAGAGTGACATCCAGCCCCTCTTTTTTATCTGACGATAGCTGTGAAAAAATCTCTTCGCGTAGGCCCTGATTCTTACGCCTTAAGATATCTTCAAGAAAGGGCTTCTCAGCATCATGCGCCGTTTCTAATGTTGCTAGATCGAGCATTAACTGATCTTGTACTTCTCCGATTTTCTCAACGCTCTGCGCATAACTTCCAAATGCGACAAACGCCAACATTAACAATAGACAACGCCAAACCTTCATCATATTAATTCCTATTACTGTCTAAATT
This sequence comes from Vibrio sp. 10N.222.49.C9, assembly GCF_041474985.1. Classification (NCBI taxonomy): domain Bacteria; kingdom Pseudomonadati; phylum Pseudomonadota; class Gammaproteobacteria; order Vibrionales; family Vibrionaceae; genus Vibrio; species Vibrio sp. 10N.222.49.C9. Next base: position 13,028 of record NZ_JBFRVD010000020.1, read on the forward strand.
GACCCTATAAATAGTAGTAAAAAGAATATGGATAACAAGCATTTAAACGTATGTTATGCTAAAAATTCGCAAATTATCAGCCTTCTTCTAATATTTGAGAGTTCCAATCCCCTCTTATGACCTGTAGAGTACGCATCCAACAAAGAACAACGACCAATATCTTCATTCTGGCACATGCACTAAAGCGCCTTAAATAGGATGTTGGCTCACAGCAAGAGATCATAAAAATGAACAACGAACTTGATATTATTGAGTCTCTAGAAGAACTAGAGCAATTCCTAATTTCAGTGGAAGCTGGCGGTTTAGGCCTTGAAGGGGTTGAAGGTGTAGGCATGGCAACCAATAATTCAGATGGTCGTCACTTCGTTGCTGTATTCAATAGCAGCCATAAAGTTCTGCTTGCTCGCTGGATCACCAAAGAGGTGTTTGATAACGGTAAAGACTTGGTACGTAACGGCCCTCGCCGCACTCACTAAGCCTTTCCAATAGCACCAATGATTAAAGCCCAACACGTTCACTGACGATCTGTTGGGCTTTTTTGTATCGCCTGTCCCGTCCTGATAGTTAATAAACCACTCAATACAGAATAATTAGCGATAACTTTCAGTTGTTGTGAACTTTAGCTACAGCTCAATGTCGTATTCGCGTGAATTGGTGTTTATGCGTCTTTTATCGTGTATCTGCCGTTTCCCGCATTTATACATAGTTTCACTTTAACCATTTTATGACTTGTGGCACGAAGAGAACTTATCTAAGCTAACCACAATTCAATGAGCTTGCTTTAACGACTAACAGATTTGATTACTGACTAATTTGCTGAACACATCGCTACTTTTCTTATCCACACAGAACCGCCGACAAAAGCATTCGCTTTGGGCGCTCTTCCTTACCGGACTGGTTATCGTAACTTGTCTGGCGAGCGCTCTGGCCGTCAAGAAAGTATCGTTATCTGCATCCGCTAATGGCCAATCAGTCCTAGTTGGCACACAAACTCATACAGAAACCAGTAATCCCCAAACCAACATCGCTTCTTCAGAAAAAATGGCTGCTCTATACGCCAGCGTTTTCGGCTTAGAAGCCTCAAAAATGTTAACGTCCCCCAATTCAAATTCATGCAGCCTAAGTTCGAAAATGCTGACCTTTGCCGCCCCAAAAACCGGCTGGCTGATCCCATTCGTACTTATTATTGCTGTTGCGTTTAACTTACCTCCTCACATCTCGAGATTATCTAGAGACAATCATCGCTCTACTCGACCGACAAAACACCGATTGCATCTAAAGCACTGTATATTTAGAGAGTAAATAACCGGGCTACTACACCCTTTTATTTATTTTTTGGAGATACATTTGTGTACAACACACTACTAACTAAGTTTGTCGATTCATTGGCATTCTCTATGCGTACATGCGCGAAAACCTTAGTCACTGCCCTTTTGGTTATGACGTCATTTACCGCCTTGGCACAGACAACGGGCTGGCTTAGTGTGCCTGAGCATCCGCCTGTTAAAATGCGAATGATGTCGACGGGTGAACAGTCGGATGACGGCTCTAAGATCCAAACCGTGCTCGATGTCGTGCTCGACGGCGACTGGAAAACCTATTGGCGCAGCCCAGGCGAAGGTGGCATTCCGCCAAGCTGGGACTGGTCTGGTTCAACAAACATTGAGTCAGTAGAGTGGCACTGGCCGATACCTAAATACTACGAGCAGCTTGACGTCATGACGTTAGGCTACAAAAAACATGTCAGCTTTCCTGTCACTTTATCCCTGAAAGACAACACGAAGCCTGCGATATTCAGGGCATCGTTTACCTTTCCGTCGTGTACCAATATCTGTGTGTTAACCGATTACGATATCGAACTGCCGATTGACCCACAAACTTTAGCGCTCGATGAAGAAGCGATGTTCTTGTTCAACCAAGGCATGAGCCAATCTCCACGAGAAGCTAATCGCACTTCAGTCAATGGTCTATTTTGGGACAAGAGCAAGCAGCAACTGGTTACTCAGCTGACAAGTAAAAATGGCTGGGATAAGCCGATGGTGTTGATTGACGGGCAAGAAGTGATTGATGACTTCTTCTCTCAACCAAGCGTCCACATCACAGACAATACAATGACGGCCGTATTTGATGTGAGCAACTGGATAGGTGAAGTCGACTTAACGGACCGTAACGTGAGTGTCACCGTTTCAGACACTAATTTCGCCGAAGAGATGACGGCCAAAGTTGGCTCAGAACCGATCGCTTACCAAACAAGCAACAACGGCTTTTTGGCGATGATAGGCTTCGCTTTAATTGGTGGTTTGATCCTCAACATCATGCCATGTGTGTTGCCAGTCTTAGGAATGAAATTAAACAGCATCATTCAAAACCAAGGTGCATCTAATCGTCATATTCGACTCTCATTCTTAGCTTCTGCTTCAGGTGTCATTACATCATTTGCGCTGTTAGCCCTAGGTATGACCGCTCTAAAAATGGGTGGTAATGCAATTGGCTGGGGAATCCAGTTCCAAAATGTTTGGTTCATCGGGTTCATGCTGATCATCACTTTGCTGTTTTCGATTAACCTGCTTGGGTTATTCGAATTCAGACTACCATCAGGTTTAAACACCTGGATGGCAACCAAAGGCGATGACTCACATTCAGGCCACTTTGTTCAAGGCATGTTTGCAACGCTGTTAGCAACGCCGTGTAGCGCGCCATTCCTAGGAACCGCTGTCGCGTATGCACTTGGAGCAAGCTACCAAGAGTTATGGGCTATCTTCATCACGCTTGGTATCGGTATGAGTGCGCCTTGGTTGATCTTTGCGCTATTCCCAAGCCTAACCAAATTGCTTCCAAAGCCTGGGGCGTGGATGTTCAAAGTTAAGCTGGTATTTGGCTTAATGATGTTCATTACCAGCCTATGGCTAACAAGCCTCCTTAGCCCATTCATTGGTAAATTCCCAACTATCCTGCTGTCGCTATTTATCGTGATTTCAGTATTGATTTGGATTGGCCGTAAGTTGGGTCGCAAGGTGCTTATTCCTATCGTCGCAACCACAACCTTGGTGTTTGGTGCTGCATTGATCGTCGGTAGTGTCACCGCTGATAACTGGGCGACTCCGATTGTTGACGATCTCGCTTGGCAAAAGCTGGATGCGAAGCAAATCCCTCAGCTCGTTGATGAAGGCAAAACGGTGTTTGTTGATGTGACTGCTGATTGGTGTATCACTTGTAAAGCCAACAAGATCGGCGTCATCCTTCAAGACCCTGTCTACAGTCACCTACAGCAAGAAGACATTGTTTTGATGAAAGGTGATTGGACAACACCAAGTGAAAGTGTCACTCAATACTTACAAAGTAATGGGCGATTTGGTGTGCCATTTAATATCGTCTACGGCCCGAGCTATAAAAGCGGTATTCCACTGCCTGTCATTCTCAACAGTGACACTGTCGTTCAAGCCATCGACGCTGCGAGATAACTGATGAAGACTCCCAACAATGAAGATAAATCTAGCACGATTGAAGACGACGCTGTAAAGGGTGAGGCCAAAAAGCCAAGTCGTCTTAAGAAGTGGGGAAAGGAACTGGTTTCAATGATATTGATCGTTGGCGTGGTTTCATTTGCCATGGACTTTTATCACAGCAGAAGCATGCCTCAGGGCGATGCGATTCCAATTGTGGGTCAATCGCTCCAAGGCGAAGATATTGATGTTATCGAGCTAAGCAAAAATGGTAAGCCAGTCATTGTCTATTTTTGGGCGACTTGGTGTGGTGCCTGCAAATTTGTAAGCCCGACGGTTAATAGCTTCAGTGATTCCCATCAGGTGGTTTCGGTCGCTCTATCGTCTGGTCCAGACGAACGTGTCCAGCGCTACTTGGATGCAAAAGAGTATGACTTCCCTGTTATCAATGATCTTTCTGGGTCAATCAGCAGAAGTTGGGGCGTTAATGTCACGCCAAGTATTGTCATCATCAAAGATGGAAAGATTAGCAGTATCGCAACCGGCGTTACATCCCCTATCGGCCTGTGGTTAAGAACCTACTTTGCCTAAATCGCTCACAAAGAAAAACAGAGCAAAGCTAAGTAAATAAACCGACTCAGCCAGTTTAACAAACAATATTAATGTGAGCGCAACCTAATAAGCGCTCACGATTATCACGAATTAGAGAAAAGACAATATGAAAAAGCATCTGATAAGCGCACTGATTTTAGGCTCATTAATGAGTACTAATGCCTTCGCAGAATTAAACAAAGAACAAACTCAACAACTTGAAGAAATTAATCAATTCCTGAAGGAAAACCCATCGACGATCTCTGGATTGCATACCAGTTTAGAGCAGTACGTAGCAGGTCAAGAGCAAGCGAAGAAAGCCCAAGCGGAAAGCCATGATTGGTTATACAACAATGACGCTCACCCGATCCTTGGCAATCCAGATGGAAAATCGGTCATCATTAACTTTACCGACTATAACTGCCCTTACTGTAAGCGCTTGGAAAAAGGCTTGGTTCAATTAGCCTCTGAAAACAGCGACATTAAAGTGATCAACGTGTACTTATCGTTTAAGCAACAACAAGTTGCGGGGCTAGACACCAACGCGGCGCTATACGCGATGAAAGTATGGAAAGATAACCCAGAAGCATTCCCTGAAGTTGATAGATTGCTGATGGCGAAAAGCGGTATTCACTCGAAAAGCTCACTAGAAGCCGTTGCCAAGAAGACGGGAACAGAGGCGGAACTAAAAACAACTCAAGAACAAAACCAGGTTCTAACCACTAACCACCAAACGTTCAGTGCACTCGGCTTAACGGGCACTCCAACCATGATGATGAACGGAAATGTTTTACCAGGATATGTGCCTTATGACCGATTAAAAGAGATCGTGGACGACGCTTTTTAATCGACTGTAGATAGAGATAAAAATTCGAAAGAGAAGTGAATAAAAAGCCGACCTGCGTAACTCACAGTCGGCTTTTAATGAGCTTAAGGTAATGTTTTCAATATTATTTTTGAAACAGAAAAGCAGCCGAAGTGTCACTATCTTGCAATGGATTCTTAATCTAGCCTCGCTACTCTAAAAGCAGTTCTGTCGATGAGTCCAAGACGTGCTTACTCTAGACAACTGTCCTTTGACCGAGCCTAGCTCGGTCTTTTTTTACGTGTTTTAGATAACAACACAGTGCATTAACACGGAAACGTCAAACCGACTGAGCCTTAACTTAGCAAACGACAAACAAGCGCACCCGGCTCCCTTAACGCATCCACGTTATAGCTAAGGACACGTCCGGCAGACGGCGCGTGATAACGGCGACACTCATTACCAAAAGCGTCATATTGAATAGCCAACAGATCATCTTGTTCTACGCTCTGCAGAAGCTCAACCTGCGGCAATACGAAACCACCAATATCAGCGCGGATAGAAACCACATCATTACCCTCTATCCAATCCATACTCGGCAGCTGCATTTTCTCGGGATGATTTATTTCAACCTCGAACATTTCATAATAAGACAGCATGTTAAAAACACCGTCTACCGCTCGTTGAATCATGTCAGGCTGAGTAAATTTCCCCATCCCAACTTCCACCGTGATGCTCGGAATTCCACTTCGATTCCAAACCGTTTCCAAAATACCTGGGTCACCAGGGTCATTCAGAACACAATCGGGCTGCATCAGCCTCGCCATCTCCAAACATTGTTCTATGCGGTAATCAGCAAACACATAAAGTGGATAAACTGCGCCACGAGTTTGAGTGTGGAGGTCAACGGCGAAGGTGGCATTATGCTTAAGCAAACGCTCCCACAAAGACGCAACAAAGCGCTCCGCAGCCAAGCCATTCGCGTCACCCGGAAAGAGTCGATTAAGATTAGCAGGGCAAGAACCCGGATCCGAAGAGATGAAATCACGGCTATGGTTCAGCAAGCCAGACAAATTCACAGTAGGCACAATCGTTACCGTACCTTTGAGCGTTTTACCGACTAAGTCCCTGATAATTTGCTGTGCAGCCAACACTCCGTTTAGCTCATCACCGTGAATACCGGCGGTGATCATCAACTTAGGACCTTCTTGACTGCCTTTGAAAACAGAAACCGGCATGTTCTTAGGTTGCCCTAGCCCATCACTGGTGACTTGAAACCAAAACTGGTGCTCTCCAACGGGTAGGTCTTCAACATTCAAGGAGCCAATAACCTGCCTACCTTGTAAAACATCGCCTAAGTACTCTGTTTTCATCCAACGTCTCCATATTGTTGAGCAGAATCTATTCTCTTCTAAGTTTTTGCATCATAGAGGATATCCTTACCAGTACAAGCAGTTAATCAGATTAACAAGCTCTCAGCGCAGCCAAAATTCACCACCATCGACATACGTGATTCCAAGGTAAAACTTGCTAATGTGACCTTTGAAATACACGCAACTTGTATAACTATTCATAGAACACTCAGTCGCATGAAATAAAAGTGCAATAAAATCAACACTTAAAAAAGTTCCCCATTCACGAAAATGTAATTTTATGGAAATGAAAGCTTAATTTATCTGCTCTAAATTAGCTTCATATCGAAACGGAGAGCACATTGCTCACGGATTTTAAAATACAAGGTAAGTGATTATGAAAAAGGCAGTTCTAGCTTCTGCAGTGGTAGCAGCACTAGTTTCAGGTTCATCTCTAGCAGCAACAGTTTACAGCTCTGACGGTACTGAGCTTAAGATTGGCGGTCGTGCTGAATTCCGTGGTGACTTCATTGGTTCTGGTGGTGAAGAAATCGAAGGTACAATGGAAAACAAAAGCCGTTTTCGTTTGAATGTGGGTGGTACTACAGAAATCACTAGCGACCTATCTGGTTTTGGTTTCTACGAAGCAGAACAAAGCGTGAAATCTTCTGCTGATAACAGTAAGACTGAAAACTTTAAGCAACGTTACATGTATGCAGGTTTTGAAGGTAACTTCGGCGCAGTATCAGTAGGTCGTCAAGATACAGCTGCAGCTCAAATCTCAGAAATGTCGGATGTTACTATCTACTCTGGTGACCAAAAAGCATTCATCAATGCAGGTGACGAGCAAATCAATAACACGTTTGTATACGCTTACGACGCAGACGCACTTTCTCTTAAAGCAAGTTTGATTGCTGGTGAAGACAAAGATACTGACGGTTACGGTATCTCTGGCATTTACACACTACCGATGGGCTTAGGTTTCGGTCTTGGTTACTCAGGTAACGACAACGGTACTGGTAATGGTTCAGCTACAGCATTGATTGCTGGTATTAACTACAAAATGGATGCTTTATACCTAGGTGCAACCTACACAATGGGTGACCTAGACGACAAAGCAAAAACTGAGTTCTCTGGTGTGGAAGTTGCTGCTAAATACAAGCTAACAGACCAATTTGAACTGGCAGGTTTGTACCAAAAACAAGAAAAAGACGCGACACAGAACTTAACTGTAGACACAGCTGACTTCTTTGAGCTGACTGGTACTTACAAGTTCAACAAATCTATCCGTACATACGTTGCTTACCAATTAAACAATCTAGACGACGTAAAAGTTGCAGGTTTAGAAACACAAAGTGAAGACTCTCTTCGCCTAGGTGTACGTTACGACTTCTAATCTAAATCGACTTTAGATACAGACTAAAAAGGTTGGGCAATGGCTCAACCTTTTTTCATATTCAAATATTCTGACTGACTTCATCAATGCTTTTTCTGGTTAAGTGGTGCTAAATCCGTATCATAGGTGAACCACATCAAATAATTAGAAGCATCATGTCACAACACCATCCGATCCAAGGCGCTAGCTGGATGCTAACCGCAGGCCTAGCCTTTGCCGTTATTAACAGCCTAACTCAAATTGCTAGCATTCATTTCGGACTGACTTCTACCACCGTTGCCGTCATTCAATACGCCATCGCGTTATTCGCTATTCTTCCTTATCTGAAAACGCTGGGCATTCGTCGCGCGCTAAAAACCGACAACCTCAAATTGCACGTATTTCGTGTCTTTTTGTCTGTTATTGGTATTCAACTTTGGATATGGGCACTGGCTTACCCAGTACCAATTTGGCAAGGCATTGCCCTTCTCATGACGTCGCCACTGTTTGCAACCATAGGTTCAGGGCTTTTCCTCAAGGAGAAAGTTGGAGCTGCTCGCTGGAGCGCGACCTTAGCCGGTTTCGTAGGTGCGATGGTGATTCTAGAGCCATGGGCTGAAGACTTTAACTGGGCAACGCTATTACCAGTCGGTGCCGCATTCTTCTGGGCATGCTACTCACTGATGGTGAAAAAGCTCTCTTCGCAAGACAGCCCTTCAACCATGGTGGTGTACCTGCTGCTATTAATCACACCATTTAACATCCTGCTTGCCGCGCCAGATTGGCAGACGCCAAGCGGCGGTACAATTTGGGCTATCTTGATTGTTATCGGTGTTATGACGGCACTCGCTCAATGGGCGATAGTAAAAGCCTACTCGGTCGCTGATGCTTCGTTTGTGCAACCTTTTGACCACGCCAAATTACCGCTAAATGTTTTAGCAGGTTGGATTGTATTTAGTTGGGTTCCACCGGGTCGTTTATGGCTAGGGGCTGCTATTATTATTGCGTCAGTTGCATTTATAACGCACTGGGAAACTAAAAAACCTTCAAAAGTGAAGAAAGTTTAAGGTTGGTGAAATAAATAGTTCGACAGTCCGTTCTATATGGATAAGAGAATTCAAACGAGGCCGTAACCATGAAGAAACCAGTCAAGATTACACTATACCGTTGGGCAGGCAGCTGGGGTCCATTTAAAGTTAACATCCCATGTGGAGAATGTACCCTTACCAAAGACATTCTGAAGGATACTTTTGAGAATGAGTTGGCCGATGTCGATGTCGAACTGGAAGTGAAAGATTGGTTGTCTCACTGGTGGGAGCCGCTAAAACTAGGCTCTTGGCATGCTCCAATCCTTGTTGTTGAAGGCAAAGTGGTCAGCCAAGGTGAAGCGCTGAATCGCGGTGTGTTAATCCAATCGGTGATCAAAGAGTGGACCAAACGAGACAGCCTAAAAGGCAACATCGTTTATGGTAAGGCGACCTGCCCATTCTGTGTTAAAGCGAAGAAAATGCTGGATGAAGCGGGTGTTGAATACCAATACCACGATGTCGTAAAAGACAGCGCCGCTTTGTACCGTATGATTCCAGAGGTAAAAGCACACATTGGTGAGAAAACACCGGTCACCGTCCCGCAGATCTGGCTTGATGGTAAGTACATCGGTGGTGCCGATAACTTAGAAGCGTGGATGAAAGAGAATGGCTTAGATAGCATCCCTAATAATGTGGTCGACTTATCCAATCAATCTGCTGGCTGAGTTCATTAAAAGCCATTAGTCAGAAGCTTAATTGGTATTTTTTGTGTCCATCCACAACAAAACAAAGCGATAACTTTCACCAATCGCTAAAACGAAAAAGGCCTTAAACTTCATCGAGTTTAAGGCCTTTTAAAATTCCGTTTTTGAAAATGCTTATTTAGCCATTTTCTTCATCATTCGCTTAAAGAACGATGGTTTCTTTGGCTTTGAAGTGCCGTACAATACTTCGTGCATCATGTTTTTTGCTGCCATTTGACCAAGGTATGCGTGGCCTAGTTCGTAATTCATGCTTATCTCCGCACATAATCAACTTTCTTTAGCGCGGATTCTACACTTAAAACGCCCAAAAACAAGATCTAAATCACATTTTAATGCAATATTAAGCATTCATTTGCAATTAGCCTAATTTTGTCTCTGTGCTAATCAGCATTGTTTTTGTATATCAATGAGTTAACCTAAATTCTGGTTTGAGCTTAATGCTCCATTCCTAATAACAACCCAAGACATTGATTTAGACACTGATAAAAAAAGCAGCTCAATAGAGCTGCTTTCTAAAATGCTTTACTGAGAAACCTAGCTGCGCTTTGGCTGTCTGTAAGTTTTACCGGCAATTTGGTATGTGTCTTTTTGCTTCAATTCAAACATCGTTTCAAAGAACCAAGCTGCAAATTTGATTAAGTCATCGCCTTCATTCATGACATGTTCGATGTACTCTTGCTCTTCGCCTTGTTCATTTTCTTGAAGCGTCACGTGGTAAATACGCTTTTCGCCTTCCACTTCAGCAAGTGCAAATTGACCAGTCAGTGATGCAGCAGCCTCAGCGACTTCTGTATCCTCATTGGATTTCAATAGCTCAAGCGCTTGAGGCAGGCCATCTAGTGCGCAGATAGCTTTTACCAGTACTTCAAATTCATTGTGCTGCATTTTGTTTTTACCTATTCAATGGACCGAAGCATTGTAGAAAACCATCAGCACAAATACAACGTATTAACGATGGTGCGTTAAACGATAGTGAATTTGGCATTTAGCTATATTCCACTTCAACAGTATCGCCTTTGTTGTTCATTTTGGTTGAAGACCAAAGCACTCCGCCCATGGCTGCACCAATAATGAGGTAGAACACGCCTAACTGTAGATGAGTCGTGACCCAACTTTCTACCAGATACCCACCCAATAAACCCGCTAAACACATCTGAATAGAGCCCGACAATGCCGATACTGCGCCCGCTTGTTTCTTATGAGGTTCTAATAACATGCTGATTGATAATGGGAACGAGATGCCTTGTGCTATCGCCAACCAAGTAAACGCCCAAACTAAGTTAAAGATGGATAACTCATGAGTAAGAAGCCAAGTTCCCGATGCCAAGATAATCAAAATAGCTAGGCTCATCAGTTGGGGCGTACTAAACCTACGATTGAGTAAGTTTAAAGCGACGCTACCTATCAGTAAGCCTGCCGAAGGGACAATCATTAATGAACCATATTCAGCGGCGGTCAGCCCCAATTGCTCTTGCATTAAGAATGGAAACAACGATAGCGATACCAAACTCGCCATGTAGCTCATCCAGTTGTAACTGGCACTGGTCAACACTTGGCGATTGGTCAACAAGCGTCCGTAGTTCTTCACCACTTGGCACGCATCAAAGCGGCTCTTTCCGTATGGCAAAGTTTCATGCAGAACAAAGTAACCCAGTGTGAATATCGCTAGTAGATACAATAAAACGAACAGGAACACCGCCTGCCAACCGAGGTGAAATGAAATCCAGCCACCAAATACAGGCGCGATGATCGGCATAATCGACGCGGTGATCGAGATATAAGACAACGCTTTGGTAAGCTGTGAACCATCATAGCTGTCACGAAGCACACTTCGCCCAAGAACCGAGGCACTGCCCGCCCCTAAACCTTGCAGCAAGCGACCAACTTCTAGCGCCGTCATATTGTCAGAAAACACAACACAAACGACTGTACCAATCAAATAAACACCCTGACCTAACAAGAAGATAGGTCTTCTTCCCACCGCATCGGACATCGGTCCGTAAAATAGCTGAGACAAGCCAAAACCCACCAGAAACAGCGTGACGAGAAGCTGTACATCTACTTGAGTAGCACTTAAATCAGAAGCAATTAACGGTAATGCTGGCAAGTAGATGCTCACACCCACCTGCCCCGTAGCAATAATCATCATTGCTAAGAGTAACGGTGTTTTTTTAAAGGTCGATTGGCTCAAAAAATTCCCTATTCGTTTGATATTTGTTCATTAGACGAGTTTACATTCAAAACCAATAATTGATAATTAGCTAAATTGGAATTTTATTAAGTCCCAACAGGAAATAATATGGATTGGATTCTTAACGTAAAAAGCTACGTCAGAGTAGTCGAAGAAGGCAGCTTCAATGGTGCTGCTCGAAAGCTGAACACCACCAGCTCGGCGATCAGCAAAAGAGTGAACTGGCTAGAAGATCGCATCGGCACCCAACTGTTAAAGCGCACCACGCGATCAATTAGCCAAACCGAAGCAGGTGCGCTCTTTTACCTGCGAGCCAAGGATCAGCTCGACAATTGGCAGTCCATTATTGATGAGACTCGCTCGGTTAACCAAACCCCAGCTGGCCTATTAAAGATTGGCGCTACGATTGCGGTTGGCTCTAAGTTTCTGGTGCAATACATGGACGACTTCTTAGAAAAATACCCAGACATTAAGGTGCAGCTGATCACGACCACGCCAGGCCAATTACTTGAACTGGGCTTAGATCTGGTGATCAGTCGTGAACTGGAACAGCTCAACTCCTTAAGCTTCAAGAAAACACCGCTGTTTGAACACAAAGCCAGCTTCTATGCAGCGCCAAGCTATTTAGCTAAACATGGTTACCCCGCCAACGAGCAGGACTTAGAACAACACAACTCTTTGATTTGGGGAGAGCGCCCTACCCGAGAAGTCACACTCACCAAAGGGCAACGCATCACCCTCAATGGTAACTTTGCGACCACCAATCCAGAGGCTTTGTTTCATGCTGCGAAGCGAGGAATGGGCGTACTGTTAACCATCAAAGCGATGATCAAAGAGGATCTAAAGCAAGGGACATTAGTTCCAGTATTGCCAAATATTACCGCCGACGAAGTGATGGTTTACGCGTACTACCCTAAGCTTGATTACTCGCACACGCGAACCAAGCTCTTTTTGGACCATCTGAAAGACAGGCTAGACAAAGAGCGTAGCACGCAAGCTCTGTGAAATAAGTCACATTTTAATTTGAAAAGTTATACAACACGGTCAATAATAAACTTGACGCATATAGATTATACAAGTTCGCACATATACAAGATAATACGTATACCGCTTACACAGTGAATCTGGTTAACTAGGGGTGGTGGCTATGACTCAACATACGCACAATAGCATGATAGACACAGAGCGCATTGGCCGTTTGCTGAAATTGGAAGGTATCGACCTTTTAGAGTCAGCTGTGCTTACTTTACATCAGACCTTTGATACTCAATACACTAGCATCATTGAGAAGAAGTACTTCCCTGACCAAACCGTTCCTTTGGTGATCGCCCATTCTGATCATGTATTACATGACAAAATCAATGCGCGCCATGGTCACATCTACCAACAAGCCTTCAATCAAAGACACCCAGATTGCTCATTTTCTCAGTACATCGTCCAGTCATTGCCAACATCGGCATTTAGGCAGGAAATCACCTCACAAAACTCCATCGCGATCCCGACTCAAACTCAAAGTGGCGAAGTGATGGGCGTGCTGTTTTCAACGTTCACCTCGCCTCTTAGCCCTGATCAGCAACAAGACGTGGTAAAGCACCATCAATTGTTCGCCGACATCATCATCCACACCTTGCGTGAAATGTGGTTTAACGATCGTTCCGAACAACTTGTAAATCAGCTTAGTTATGAGGTGTCACACGACAGCCTAACCGGGTTACTCAACCGAAGCTGTTTATCAGATACCTTAGAGTCGATTACTCAACAGAGCGTCACTCCGTTTACACTGGCTTTACTCGATATCAATAGCTTCAAAGCCATTAATGATATGCACGGTAATTATATTGGCGACAAGGTGCTGCAGTTTGTCGCAGAAATATTGCGCCGAACTTTACCTGAAAGCAACCTGACTTTCCGGACTGCTGGCAACGAGTTCGCCTTCATCACCTACCATTCTGATCCGATAGCCGTGTGCGAACAAATACTGGCCAAAATTAAGCAGGGCTACAGTAGCGTTGATATCAAGATAGATTTCGACGTCAGCATCGGTATTGCCAGTTCGGATGGAGACAACAAAGACGTTGAGCAAATCATCTTCAATACCAGCTTGGCGCTTAAAGAGTGTAAACACAGCCAAGATACTCATATTCAATGTTATGACACTCACTTAAGAGTTCGTTACCAAAGAAAAACCGAGCTAGTCGCAGCGCTACGAAGTGAGCTGGAAAACCCAATTTCACAAAGCTATATCCCCGACAGCAATGGAATGTACGTAGTGGTACAGCCGATTGTGGGTCAAGGTGAAACGCAATGGGAATATTTCGAGGTACTGACTCGCTGGAAAACCGCCAGACATGGAGACATCTCACCCGTAGAGTTTATTCAAGTGGCAGAAGAGTCAGGGCTGATTGTCGAATTAGGTGAACGCATTATTGAATTGGTGTGCCGCGCTAAAACCACACTAGAGCAAGGCTTGGGCTACAAGGTTAAACTTGGAATCAACTGCTCTGCGCACGAGCTTACTGATTCGAAACGTTATATATCCTACCTGACTCGAACCATTGAACAGCACCATTTTAAGGCGAATGAGTTTGTTATCGAGTTAACCGAAACCGTTCTGTTATCGCCAACACAAGAGACAAAATCCGCGCTTAACTTTCTGAGAGGACAAGGCTTCACGATCGCACTCGACGACTTTGGTACAGGCTACTCCAGTTTGAACTACATCCACAGCTACCCTATCGATTGCATTAAAATTGATGCGACCTTTATTCGAGACTTGTTAACTAGTTCGACCTCAGAGAGCGTAGTATGGCTGATTGTTCAACTGGCCCATAGACTCGATGTATCTTTGGTTGCGGAAGGTGTTGAGAAGCGTGAGCAATTAGAAAAGCTGCACGCGATGGGATGTGACAAGATCCAAGGTTACCTCTACTCACCTCCAATGCGACCTGAAGCTATCGTTAGCTATGTCGCGCACTCAGAGCCTTTAGTTTAAACCCTTACCGAACCTTCTATTGAGAACTAAAAAGCCGCAAGAGCATCACTTAACACTGACTGTGCTTTGTGATGCTCTTGCGGCTTTAAAACAGTTTAATGGCTAGCTACTTACTAGCATTATTAACCATTGCTAGATTGCGCGTTTCTAACGCTGCCTTCAATAGCTTGTCGGCTTCATCTCTCGCGGCTGTGAATGTCGCTTTTTCCTTTTTAGGCACAGAATCGGCCATTGGGATATTCGCTTTCATCGCATCAACAGGGCGACCACGTTCGATCAGTTCATAGTGCAAGTGAGCACCTGTCACTCGACCCGTTTTACCCGATAGGCCAATACGTTGACCACGAGATACCGTTTGTCCTTTACGAACAAGGATCTTGCTTAAGTGCAAGTAGCGCGTTTTATAAGTGCTACCGTGTTGAATCACCACATAGTTACCCGCATAAGGGTGTTTACGCGTCATGATCACTTTGCCATCACCCGTTGCTTGAACAGGTGTGCCAATTGGTGTCGCGAAATCCGTACCGTTGTGCGGTGAGATTCGGCCAGTCACAGGGTGTAGACGTTTAGGGTTAAATTGAGAACTCTGACGCCAGCTACTGCTCACTGGGTAACGTTGGAAAGCACGTTGAAGGCTATCGCCATTAGCATCGTAATATTGTCCGTCGGTGTGTAAGTATGCTGACACAACGCGGTTACGATTCATGATCTTAATTGCTTCAATTTCACGTTTTCCGGTTGCAACACCATCAACATATTGCGCTTTTTGAAGCACTTCAAACTGATCGCCAGCACGTAGGTCGCGGCTGAAGTTCAGCTTGTCTTTAAGAAGAGTCACAATATGGTCAATCTCAAGGCTGTTCAGGCCAGCTTTATTCGCCGACATTGAGAAGCTGCCATGAATATCACCCACGAGAGGTTTTTGCTTCCATTCACCAGGAATAGAGATGTCTTCGAATTCGTAGCTGCCGTCATCAAGTAATCGGTAAACCACTTTGTCCGCGACGCTAAATTGAAGTTCCATTTTAGAAAGGTCGCCGGTCGCTTCATCACGCCAAAAGCGTAATGTATTACCCGGACGAAGCGTATCTAAAGCAAGGAAGTTCAAATCAGTTTCCATCACGCTCATCATCGATTTGTAAGAAAATCCAAGCTGAGTGAAGATGCTACTCAAGTTATCGCCAGATTGAATTTGGTACTCAAACGTTGGCGGTTCGATAACAGTAACAGAAGAAGGTGACAGAATTGACTCAATCACGGTTGAGTCGGGCAAATCAAGATCGATCGTTTTCGTCAGATCCGATTGTGACGATTGCAAAGCAACACCAATCGCAGCAATAAGTGGCAGTCCCAAAATAGCTACTTTTTTTACAGGTGAAAGCTCAGCAAACGGAGAGGGAAATATTTTTGAATACACGGTAAACAGGTCTTTCTACGATATAAAGGCATATGATATGCTTTTCAAACGCATAAATCATCAATGCATTGTCATAATATGATGTGAATCTTCCCAACTTAGCCTAAGTCATTGAGTTGCCGTAGATGAAGAGCCACTAGATAAGAAATAAAATTAACCGCTAAATTTAAAAATAAAAAAGCAGAAACGGCTAGTTTCTGCTTTCTATTGGTTGACGTTATTCCGTTTCGAATAATTAATAAACGAAGCGAATTAGTCGCTGGCTTTAAGAAAAGATTATGCGTTTACCGTCGACACTAGGCAGTTGTCTTCACCAAATTCATTTGGGATGTAACGATCGGCATTCGCATCGTTCACCCATTGTTGGTCATCAACTAGGTAGCGGAATTGAAACTCGCCATCTTTAGGTAGACGAGTTTTAAACTTGTAAACCTTCCCTTTGGCCAGTTTTTTCATTGGGGTGGCTTTCCAATCAAGAAAGTCAGCAACGATGGATACAGAGTTCGCTTCCTGAGCTTCTAGCTCGAAGGTCACTTCAACTTCATCTTTCGTCTTAAAAAAACGTTTATTAATCATTCGCAAGCTCCATTTGTAATAATAAGCGGACACAAAGCTAACTGTGTCTAAATTTCATTCATCTAACTAAGATAATATGTAATTTGGCTCACATAAACAACAGATCCTTACATTCACGAAAACGTTATTGCTTACCAATTGATTGCGTATCAAAAGAAAAACTCATTAACACCTTTTCAGAAGGGGGGTCTGCAAATGATTGTTCCGCAGAATGCTGAGTAAAGCCGATAAAACCTTCCCCAGTAAGTTTATTCTGTGATTGCGAACCTGGCTGCTGAGCTACCTCCAATGTCTGAATTTGTATACGATCACCCAGTAAAAGTTGGTCGACTAACACCACACGGCTTCGTTGCTGGTCATGCTTAAACAGGCCTAGATAATAGAAAACACCGCTGCCTTGGTTAGATATCCACATCGGCGCGACAAAGAAACTCGCCTTGCCCAACGTGGCGGCTGAAAGATTATTGGTGTCTACCGTTACCACACCGCGCTCAACACCTGAGTCATAGCGTCCAAACGCGATGGCTCTAGGCTCATCAACTTCATTGATAAAAGCGTAGGCGTTAGTCTCAGGAACTTTAATTGTCCATGGATTGGTCGTCTTCAAATCAAAAACGGTTTCTACGACTGGGTCATAACTCACTTGAGAAGAAGGAAACTTCGCCAAGATCTCTTCATCACTTAAGCTAAAGCGATAAATACCCGCTACTATCACCACAACCAGCATGACAATTGGAATCAGTAGAATCAGAGGGATAGGTAAGATTTTCTTTTTCATGGGCAATTATATTCTTTTGTTTTCATCCAGTTGTGCAGACCATAAAGGGCTTTAGTATAATTATCAATACAGGGTTAACCAGAAGTGGAGCATGGATGGATATCAATCATATTAAAGACAGAAATATCAGAAGTTGCGAATGCCGCTGTGGAGCAGTCAACCTAGTATGCCGAGGTGAACCTCAACGTACATCTGTCTGCCATTGCTATGAGTGTCAGAAACGCACCGGAAGTGTGTTCGGCGTTCAGGCTCGGTTCCCAATAGAACAAGTTACACTCAGCGGTGAAGTGACCTCTTTTTCACGCATCAGCGATACGGGTAATGAAGTCACCTATCAGTTTTGTCCCAAGTGTGGCACCACCATGCTTTTGCAGTCGGTTGCCGCCGCTGATTTTTATATCGTCCCGCTCGGATTATTTAAAGAGCAAGACTTCCCACTGCCGAGCTTTTCGGTTTATGAAGAACGCAAACACGGTTGGGTTAAGTTCGACCACCAAATGAGCCATTACAACTAGTTCGTCATTGAGCGTTATCTTTATCTCGTTATTGACCGTTATCTTTATATAGCAACAGTATTAAAACAAACTGCAATACTGTTGCCTAAGATCAAATATCACCGCTTCACAGCGCTAGCGTATCTTTTGTCTAGCGTTATAATCTTGCTCCTCTATTTAACCCAGGGTGAACCACATGATTTCTAAGTTACCTCGCTGGGTTGAATACGGCGCCCTTTTGTTAGCTGGTCTTGCTGGCAGTGTTAATGCTATCGGCTTACTTGGCTTCCAACATCAAGCTATCTCCCATATCTCCGGCACCATGTCTTTGCTAGGCAGTAGCCTGCTTACACCGACCTCGGCTTCTGTTCACCTCCTATTGGTGATCATGAGCTTCATGTTAGGTGCGGCGTTCAGCGGGTTCTTTATTGAAAACCAAGCATTGAAGTTAGGACGCCGTTACGGTGTTGCACTATGTATTGAGGGTGGATTGCTGTTTTTGGCGCTGTGGACACTGTTGCAAGGCTATACTTCAGGTCAGTATTTCGCTTCAGCCGCGTGTGGTTTGCAGAACGCGATGATCACCACTTACAGCGGGGCAATCATTCGAACAACACACATGAGCGGGATCATTACCGATCTTGGGATCATGATTGGCGCTCGCTTAAAGGGCATGCCTTTTGACCGCCGTAAAGCCAAACTCCTGATGTTCATTGTGGTTGGCTTCCTGTTTGGCGGCTTAATTGGCGCTTGTCTGTTCCAACGCTTCGAAATCTTGGCATTGGCTTTCCCTGCCTCTTTTGCTTTCATTATTGCGTTTAGCTACTGGTTATACTTGACCTATCGAACTGAAACCCCAGTCAATTTATAAATATCTGGCAATATAACCTCAAACTACGTAACATCCGCAACACTTTATTCTAAACTCTTAATACGTTGCAGAATAACCAGTATGAATATTTAGCGATATTTGATGAATAGTATTGCAAGCGATATTAATACTGGGTAATCTTGCACCCAATGAGAAAATACGGACGTTTAGTGAATAAAAATGCCAAGGATGTGGCTTTTTTACGTGTAGAAATTCGAGAACAATAACATGTCTAACAACAAGAATACTGCTCAAACAGAGAAATCTAAAGGCAGTTTCTGGGTTTTCTTAATCCCATCATTGATTGGTTTATTCCTTTTCATGGCGCCAATCAGCTATCAAGGTGATCTAACCATCCCTGTAGCTATCTTAGCCAAATCAATTCAAGCGGTTTTCGGTGAATATCTAGTCCCTATCATCACTGCGATCGTTGCTTTCATGTCTGTAGCTTCAGTTTTAAGCACCATTTTTAAGCCTACATTCATTACATCAAATTCATTTTTAAACGGCCTTTTCAACCCATCTCCACTGTGGTTGCTGGTTCGTTTAATTGGTGGTGCTGCAGCCGTTATGGCTTTCTTCCAAGTTGGCCCTGAGGTTATTTGGGAAGAAAATACTGGTGGTCTGGTTCTAGAAGGCCTGCTTCCGACACTGTTCTCAGTATTCATCTTTGCTGGTTTGCTACTTCCGCTTCTACTTAACTTTGGTCTACTAGAGCTGTTTGGCACGCTACTAAGTAAAATCATGCGTCCAATCTTCAACCTACCAGGCCGCAGTGCTATTGACTGTATGGCTTCTTGGTTGGGTGACGGCAGTGTTGGTATCCTGCTTACAAGCAAACAGTACGAGAAGAAATTCTACACTCAGCGTGAAGCTGCGGTTGTTGGTACGACTTTCTCAGCAGTATCTATCACATTCAGTCTTGTGGTTATTGCTCAGGTAGAACTAGAGCACCTGTTCCTACCTTTCTACGCAGCAATCTGTTTAGCGGGTATTGTGGCAGCGGTGATCATCCCTCGCCTTCCACCACTAAGCATGAAGAAAGATACTTTCATTGATGGCAGCAAGCCGCACAAAGACGCTGACGCGATCCCAGCAGGTCACTCAACGTTCTCTTGGGGTCTTGAGCTAGCGGTAAATAAAGCATCTCAAGTAAAGTCGGCTAAATCTGTATTTGGCGAAGGCGTTCGTAACGCCGTAGATATGGTATTTGGCGTACTGCCTGTTGTTATGGGTTTAGGTACAATGGCACTGGTTATTGCGGAATACACGTCTGTGTTCTCAATCCTAGGTCAGCCTTTCATTCCATTCCTAGAGCTACTTGGTGTTCCTGAAGCGGTTGCAGCATCTGAAACGATTGTTGTTGGTTTTGCGGACATGTTTATCCCAGCAATCCTTGCGGCTTCTATCGACAACGAGATGACTCGCTTTGTTATTGCAGCAATGTCGGTAACTCAGCTGATCTACATGTCTGAGGTGGGCGCTCTACTTCTAGGCAGTAAGATTCCAGTGAACATCTTAGAACTGTTTATTATCTTTATTCTACGTACGTTAATTACGCTTCCAGTTATCACTGGTGTAGCGCATCTAATATTCTAAATTAGATACTACTTATGTAACTCAATAAAGATTCAGTTTATAAAGCCTCACTTTTGTGGGGCTTTTTATTTGCGAAAATATATACACAGTATTATTTGGAGTTCAATTAATTTATAAGCTCTGCATGTCATTTGATTTCATATCGTTTGTTCACCCCGCCTCTTTTTAATAGAAAACTGAACGCATAACTATCAAATTAATACATTCTTAATTCCTCCTTAAACTCCGTCTAGCCCCATTCCCCAACTCATTGAACCAAATACTAAAAGCAACAAATATGCGCTTTAGTGAATTTTGCATTGTTTAGGTTGTTGTATTTTTGTAGTCTATTTTGTGAAATTACATTCAAGTAAAATCCAATCTAGTCGATATATATAATTACAAAAACACGATTAACTTTAGTCTTCGCAAAGCCTGTGAGAAGGGGAAAACTCAATGAAATTTAGCCATAAGGTGGTTGCTGCATCATCAGCCTTGCTGCTAGTGACAGTATCATTGCTTTCAATACAACAACTTTACACTGTAAGAAGTGCAGTAGAAAACCACGTCAATGCGAGCCTGAAAGAGATGGTCTCGGGCGTGAAAAATACCGTCGTATCGGAGATGAACGCCAAGAAAGCGTTGGCTCAATCGACGACTGAAGTCATCGAGATCAACCCTGAAGATCGCGCTTACGTTAAAGAAATCTTAGAAAAGCCAAAGCTTAAAAACAGCTTCCTAGCGGTTGGTTTTGGTTATGAAGCAAACGGTTTCGTTATTGAAAATGATGATGGTTGGGATGCCGGTCCAGACTACGACCCACGAATTCGTCCTTGGTACATTGATGCTAAATCCAAAAACAGTTTAGTTGTTACCGCTCCTTATGTGGATGCATCAAGTAAGAAAGTCATCATATCAGTAGGTACTCCAGTTAAAGACAACGGCCGCTTTACTGCGGGTATGTTCTACGACCTAGAATTGACGAACCTTGCTACCTTGGTCAACCAAGTGAACTTGTTTGATGCGGGTTACCTGTTCCTAGTAACAGCCGACGGCACCACGATTGCTCACCCAAATGCGAAAAACAACGGTGAAACGCTATCAAGCTACATGCCACAAGCGACTATTCGTGAAGGCTCTCAAGAAATTGAAGTCGACGGCAAAATGTTCCTAGTTAATTTCACCCACATCCCTAGTGAAGATTGGTATATAGGTGCAATCCTCGATGAAGAGATCGCGTTCCAAACCGTTGAAGAATTGAAGAACAGCTCAATGATCTACTCGTTGATTGCAGTTATTCTCAGCATCATTGCACTGACTGTTCTGATTCGTGTGTTAATGCGTCCACTGGATGCGCTTAACCAAGCCATTCAAGATGTGGCGAGCGGTCAAGGTGATTTAACTAAGCGCCTAGATACCAACACAGACCAAGAGTTCTCTGACCTAGCGAAAGGTTTCAACACCTTTACTGAAAACCTGCAAAATCAGATCATTCAATCGAAAGCGATTGGTGTTGAAATTAAGCGTGGTACTGAAATCACGGTTAAAGGTGCAGGCGAATCAGCGAAAGCGATGAATACCCAACTGGAAGAGCTTGAACAGTTAGCGACTGCAATGAACGAGATGGCGGTTACTGCAACTGAAGTTGCAAACAATGCTCAAGGCGCAGCAGCGGCAGCCCGTGAAGCAGACGAAGCAACGCTAGACGGCACATCTGTCGTAAGTGACACCACTCAAGCGATTGATAACCTTTCAGCACGTATCGACCAAGCGGTTGCCGAAGTACAAGTACTTGAATCAGCAACAGCCAACATCGAAACAATTCTAAAAGTAATCAACGATATTGCAGACCAAACCAACCTACTGGCATTGAATGCGGCTATTGAAGCGGCGCGTGCTGGTGAATCAGGCCGTGGTTTCGCAGTCGTTGCCGATGAAGTTCGTACTCTGGCACAACGTACTCAAGAATCAACTACGGAAATCCGCAACATGATCGAGCAGCTCCAAGCGGGTGCAAGCTCAGTATCGAACGCGATGAACCAAAGTAAAGACACAGCCACTGACGCCGTTGAACGCGCTCAGCAAGCGAACTCTTCACTTGACCGTATCCGTGACGCGATTCAACGCATCTCAGATATGAACATCCAGATTGCTTCAGCGGCAGAAGAGCAGAGCTTAGTAGCGGAAGAGATCAATAACAACACTGTTAAGATCAAAGACCTTTCAACACAAGTATCAACAGCGGCCCAAGAAGCGAATACCGCAATGCAGCAGCAAACTGACAATGTTCGCCAACAAGACGAGCTATTGAATAAGTTTACGGTTTAACCAAGGTTTGGCTCAGTTGCCGTTTGGCTGAGTCGCCATTTGGTTTAGTTACCGAGCAATAGCTTAAAATAAAAAGCCCCGATTACTGATTGCCAGTAAGCAGGGCTTCTCTTTCTAGTCTATCCAAGTTAACTCGTGACAGGCTTCAATTCATTCGTCGTTAACATCATGCATTGGTTCGATTCCACCTTGATGGTTAAATCCTTACCAACACATTCAAACACATCATCCGACAGTAAATCGGTTACCGCACCAGTCCAATTTAATGAGGCTGTTTTGCTTCGCTTCGACTTGTTGATCACCACAATGCCTTTATCGCCACGGACAAACACCAACAAATCATCATTCGCTTCAACCACACGCATCGCTTCGCCATGAACATGGTTATGGAATTGAATCATGCTTTTCATGTAAGGCGCTTGCCAGTCGTTAAGCCAACGAGGCTGACCGCTCTTGTCCAGAATACCGCTGGTGCTCAGTTCACTGTAAACAAGCGGCACACCGCCGTCTCGACCAAGAATGAAAGCATGAGCCAATCGCTCATCCACTTCATCCATCACATGCTCCAAAAACACCTCGTTATTGGGAATATCATGAGTGACCGCAAACGTGATCGCTCGCATATTCGACAGAGCCTGACCAAAACAGTATGGGTTAATCAAAGACTTAAAGCTGCCCTGCTCTTCAAATGCTTTGAAGATGGTGTTGAACAACGGGAAATCGTAAGCGCCTAAGCGAGTGTGTTTAAGATAAGGCTCAAGGAACAGCTCATACTCTTCTTCTGTTGCGCCGCCATCGGTAATGATCTCACCGAAGATGTGCATTTCTTCGCAGATGTCATCAGTCCACACCTTGCGTAGATGTGCCAGTGTCATGTGCTTTGCCGCGTCAATGCGAAACCCTTTCACACCAATCTCTTTCAGTGCTTTTAGGTAGGCTCTTTGCTGTGCCACCACATTATCGTTATCAAGCAGCGTTGGCAGGCCAGGGTCGCTCGCGCCACCGGTAATACGCCCGTTTTGCACTTCCCAAGTGTCTTTCCAGTTCTTGATGCCAAACGCCTCCACGAAGTCGTTCTCATCAAAAAGAGGCTCAGAAAGGTCACCAAACAAACGTATGGATTCATAATAGTCAGCATCTTTTTGATAAGACGCCATGTCTTGCTGATTGGGATACGTTAGATCACCGCGGATACCCGATTCGTTGGCCATGTGGTTGAACACCACATCCACATAAGTACGAAGCCCATGTCGCTTTAACGTGTCGACCATCGCTTTAAAATCTTGTGTGTCACCCAACTGATTATCGATCACACGATAGTCTTGGGGCTGATAGCGTTGCCACCATTGAGTACCAGAATTTCGATCGCAACCTTTAGGGCCGCGCAGCGATTTCATCGCCGGTGATACTAAAACAGATTTATAACCCAACTCTTGGATCAGTGGGGCGTTCTTCATTACGTCAGCGTAGCACCAGTCAAAGGCATGCAATATGACATCTGTCGCTGGTTTGCTTAACATAGCTGAACTCTCCATGTTGTTCTCCTACCAAACTCGTTTACAGCTTTTTAGAAAAGGCAAAGGCTAAAAGGCAAAGCTGCAATAAATTTCCTCAAGAATGGCATTTATTATATGAGTTACTCATTAAAAACCCTCCTCCTCCTACCAATTACTCACGGTGGATGGTTGAGGGCGTAGCACCAATTATCGCATAACGTCTGGGATGAACACTCAACCGTAGTGCTTTAAAACGCGCACAAAAGTCACAAAAAAGGAGCGTATATACGCTCCTTTTATTCAATCTAACACATATTTATAACTAAGTTCTGTAAAGAACCTTCACGACGTGCCAGCCAAATTTTGTTTTCACAAGGTGTGGTACAAGCGTCTCGCCAGAGAAACAAACCTTATCAAACTGAGGCACCATTTGACCTTTTTTGAACTCACCTAGGTCGCCGCCCTTTTTACCAGATGGACAGGTTGAATGTTTCTTCGCTAGCGTTTGAAATTTAGCGCCCTTTTTAAGCTGCGTCATGATGTCTTCTGCTAGTTCTTTATGCTTCACCAAAATATGAAGCGCTGCTGCTGTTCTTGCCATGATAATTCTCAGTTTGTTGCTGTCTGCTTGTCGACTAACCATCGACAGCGAGTATTTAGCGTGATTTTAACCCAAGAACCGCTATTCTTCACTCTATAACCGAAAACAACTGCCTTAAAGGCCATTAAAAACCGCATCGCGACTTGCTGCGGCTTCCATTTCCCTTTAAATTAATCCTTATAAATTAAGCGCGTATTAAGTAGGAGCCACTTATGGCCAAACCGATCAGTAAAGCGAGTCAGTCACAGGGAATGTTGATGTTCAAGTTGTCCCTCACTCAAAGTTTTGCGATTGGCACGCTTAAGGTCAGAGAAATCGTCCCTTTTCAGCCGATGACTCAGATCCCCTACTCCCATCATCACGTGATTGGTACAGTGACTATCCGCGACCTTACAGTTCCTGTGATTGATATGTCCGCTGCGATTGGCTTCCGTCCGATAACACCCGCTGAATACCAAGATTGTGTACTCATCGTTACTGACTGTTTGAGAACAGTTGTGGCGTTCTTGGTTCGTTCAATTGATAAAATCATTGAATGCGACTGGAAGAGCATTGAATCTCCACCCACCAGTGTGGGTCGCAATGTGTTTGTAACGGGTATTACACGTTTTGAAGACCGTATTGTGCAAATGCTCGATGTGGAACTGCTGCTTTCTAAGATCTACCCAGCTTATGAGAATGCTCATATCCCGATGCTGACCGATGTAGAAAGGGAACGCCTCAAAGCATTGAACATCTTATTAGTGGATGACTCTTTGATTGCACGTAAACAGTTATCTGATGCCTTAGACAGCATCAACATCCCTTACAGCATATGTAACAACGGCTTAGATGCCATCGACCTAATGCGACGCCAAGCCAGCGCTGGCAATGCCATTGATCTTCTGGTGAGTGATATCGAGATGCCGGGATTAGATGGTTATGAGCTTGCATTTGAAGTGCAAAACGACAGCGCTTTAAGTCACGCTTACTGTATTTTGCATACCTCACTGTCCAGTGAGATCTGTGTCGACCGTGCTAATCAGGTGGGGGCGCATGAAGCGCTTGAGAAGTTCAACGCGGGTGAATTAATCGAAGCTATGCTACGCGGCGCAAAAGTCTTAAACGGCGCCTCTACGGCTGCTTAGGCTCTGTTATAGAAGCTAAACCTGGCATAGTGCTCAATGGTTTAGCTTCTTAGTCTCTTCTTTCTTCAAATCTTAATAAGAATAGAGCTAACCGTTAGTCTTTGTTTTCTGGCATAGACTTTTTCGGCATAGAGTAGCTCTTACTCACAAATTCCACTTCCTCGACTTCATTCACATGATTGGTAAAAGAGGCCAATGCATAGAGAGTGTTCGCGACTAGGTTGGCGTATTTAAAAAGAATCGGGTCTGGCGACTTTTTGCTTTCATGATGTTCAATACTCACCAAAGCTCGCACAACTTTCTTAGCCTGACAACGACACAAGTGAAGTTCACTAGACACTCGGTGTCCACCGGGTAAGACAAAGCCTTTAAACCCCCCTTCTAACTGCTCACGGATACGATGATAATCTTGCTTGAGCTCGACCAATTCAGACTCGGTGATGGCAAGCTTACCGCGCACAGAGCCATTCAAATGGTAGATGTTTGGCTGCAAGCGTTGCAGGATCTCACGAACCTGAGGCTCTAGCTCTAAAGACAACACCAATCCAACTCGGCAACAAAGTTCATCCGACAAAATCTCAAAATCACAGATAGGACTGTCTTCATAAATAAACGGGTAACAGAACTCGTCCCAATCTCGACTTACTGGTTTCACGTACCGATCCTTACATATAAATAGTCATCAAACGCCAATATACCAAACTCTTTGATTTAGACATAAAAAAGCCCTCACATTGGAGGGCTCCTAAAGAAATCGATTAAACGAGATTACTCGTTAGATACTTTTTTGTGACCTTCTTGTAGGTGAACGAAATCCACCAGATCGTCGCCTGACACTTGGTATGCCTGACCAAAGCCTTTAACGAACAGGCCGTTCTCAGCTTTAAGGTTAAACAGAGAGAAGTCTTGAAGTTGGCTCAAACCATCAATGATTTCACCAAAACGCTCTTGCATCTGGCCAATCACTTGAGTCCAAAGTTCCGTTTCACGCTCCACAACACTTGCTTGAGCATCAAACGTTAAACGTTTACGTGCGTAAAGTTGCTTCGAGCTCTCTTCGTCTTCAATCATCATCAAAGAGACCTGAGGGTTCGCTTTCAAGTTGCGAGCATGACGAGCAATATCAGAAATTAGAACAAAGTAACCTTCTTGGTTCTGAACGAAAGGTGCGTAACTTACGTTCGGGCGACCTTCTTCATCAACCGTTGCAAGTTGAAGGGTACGGCGCTCTTGGCGAAACTCTTTAATTTCTGGACCTAGGCGACCTTGTAGACGTTCTTGTTTTACTTGCTGTTCCATGGGTAATTCCTTTCTTCACTTTCTCTGATTTATTATTTTTGCCCAAGGTTGAGCGATCATTAGCGAACTAAACGATCCTAGAGCATTGATGTCTTGTTTAAGCCAGTTGGCAACCCTATGTAAGATTGCTGCTGATTATTTACTGTAAATTGAACTTAAGCTTGTTCTTTTAGCGCTTTGAAGCGTTCTACTTGGTCGGCAATAAGCTCACGCTTTTCGTTGCGGCCTAGGTAAATCTTAAAAATGTTCTCACCGGTTTCACTGAAGAAGCCGAAGTAATGACTTTCACGACCCATGAACGCCTTGCTCACCAAACCGATATGTTTAACGTTATCCAGTTTTAGGTGGCCATGAAGCTCGCCCTCTTTGCCCATCAGGTTGTAGTAACCACGCGCTACTTTACCTTTCGGGAATGGCGCTTTTACTTCAAAGATAGAACCAAATGAATGCACGATAGTGGTCACAGGGCCCCAACCCACTAAACCTTCTAGAATCTCTTGAGCACGGCTGCCATCGAGCATTACCGCCATGTCGTTTGGAAAAGCAGCAACCACTTCAACTTCTGAAACACCTAGCTTCTCAGCAATTGCTGTTGGCAGTAGTTTTGGCTCTTCTTCTAAAATTAGAGCTACGCGTTGTTCTAGAGTTTCTGTCATTTCTAATGTTGTATCTGTCATTGAATATGTTTCCGTATAAACGAGTAATTTGCGTAAGTTATAAACTAAAAATTCGATATTAGGCGTGCTTTAAACTTGCATGCGGGTGTACGCCCGAACCTGACGTTTTAGGCGCTGGGTGCATAGCTTGGTATTCAGCGTTAAGCACTTGAATCACACTCTGCGCTAGGCTTACCGCCCAAAAACTGCCAGCAATAGTCAGGCTCAGATAATCTTCCGAAAGCTCAACCAAACCGTTCTTTTCCCAATGCGCGAACAAAGGCTTAAGGTAGTCGAACGTGTCTTGTCCCATAAAGCTCGGTAGCGTACTTCTTCTAACAACACCAGAATCGAAACCTGCCTTTAATGTTGAGAAGATAGGCTCTAATGAGCTTTGCTTAGTCATCATGGCGATAGGTAATTGACCTTGCTTTATAGACTCCATGTAGCTGTCTAAAGTTCGAT
The DNA here is from genome assembly GCF_041474985.1 of Vibrio sp. 10N.222.49.C9. NCBI lineage: Bacteria > Pseudomonadati > Pseudomonadota > Gammaproteobacteria > Vibrionales > Vibrionaceae > Vibrio > Vibrio sp. 10N.222.49.C9. Next base: position 41,255 of record NZ_JBFRVD010000020.1, read on the forward strand.
GCTGCATCACACCATGGCCACCGATGTTGCCACCAGCGCCACAACCAATGGGTAGAACTTCGGCATAAGTCTTCGCTAAGCTGTTGTAAATGCTGCGTTCGCGGTTATCACGAGTCCAGTGGTTTACGCTGAGTTGCTTAACCTTATTTTTTGCCATGAACTCCACACCCGCCAAATACATGCTCGCCTTGTCTGGCGTATTCGCAGGCGGTGGGATTTTTCCTTTCTCAACAAGATTAAGCATAGGTGCATTGCCCGCAACAATCAGTTGGTAGAGGTCAATGCCGTGTGCACCAGTAGACATGTAGTCTTCTAAATCTTGTTGGAACACTTCCATAGATTGGTGTGGTAATCCGTATAACAGATCAAGAACGATTGGCGCTTGCTCGGTGCGGCTTAGTGAACTGATACGTTCTAGCACAACCTCTCGGTCATCTAGGCGCTTAGCACTGCGTCGAACTTGAGTATTGAAACTTTGAATACCGAATGAGAAACGATTGAAGCCACCTTCAAGCGCACGATCAAACATCTCGTCACCAAATCGATTGATGCGCCCTTCCAATGTCATCTCAACATCGTTTGCTAGTGGGAAATATTGACGAATCGCTTTACCCAGCTGCTCAACTTGTTGAGACGACAAATCGGTGGGAGTTCCGCCACCAATATAGACGGCGTGAAATAGTCCAGACTGAGCCCAAGGTGTTTTGGCTTTCTGCTTTAGCTCGACCATCAGTGCATCGAAATACTCATCCACTAATTTACGGCTTGCGGCATTTTGGAAGAAATTGCAGAACGTACAACGCACACGACAGAAAGGAATGTGGATATACAAGCAACGCGTATCCTGTTTTTTCCCTTCACTCAGCATCAGTTCGTCAAAGAGTTCTAACTTCTTACTGGGGTCGACCGGAATTGAACTTCCTCCGGCGTGTGCAGAATGCTTTTTCGCAAACGCAAAACGAAGCGGATCAGGGCTAGAAACGCCCAAGATTGATTCGTCAAATTTATAAATATTAAGACTCATATAATCTCTCTAAACACTTACATAGCAAAGTCTGGAAGACTATTCGCTAAAAACTGAGAGAATCATAAATACACGCAAATGATAATGCAATTGATAATTGATCTTATTTAGATTCTAAGCAATAATCCGATACAGAATTTTGATTTGGTAAAGGATTGATTGTGAACGTTCCTAGATATGTTATTGCAGGCGGTGCATCGTTAGTGATTCATGCCGCGTTGTTGTTTGTCGCTCAAGAATCCAAAGTATTTGCGATGCCTGCAGGTAGCCAATCGAACACGGTATCGATCAACTTCACTCCTAAGAGCGTTCCTTCACAAGCTCAGCAAAAAACAATCACAGAGCCAGTTAAACCTGAGCCAATAAAAGAAACCGTCTCACAAGCCGAACCAAAAACGGTTGAGCCAAAGCAAACTAAGCCAACCCCAAAGAAAAAAGCGATCACCAATAAACCTCAACCAAAGAAAGTTGAGAAAAAAGTGATTGAAAAGAAGGCTGTCGAGAAAAAGCCTGTTCAAAAGAAACCAGTGACTGAGAAAAAGGTGGTGAAGAAAGAACGCCCAGAGCCAGCCACTCAACCAGAGAAACTGGCCGACAAGAAAGTCGATAAGAATATGGACGAATCTGCCAACCAGTCTCAGGAAGTAAACCAAGGCGTATCAAACCAAGAGCCGGTTTTAGTCACTAAGCCTTCGTTCTCTGCGCGTCCTACCCCACCGAATTACCCTCGCCAAGCAAGACGTCGTGGCGTTGAAGGTGTCGCGACTTATGAGATCTGGCTAGACGCTGAAGGCAAACAAATTAAACAAGCATTAGTAAATTCATCAGGCGCGCTAATGCTCGATAACGCCGCATTAGATGCCATTAAACAATGGAAATTCTCACCTCACACTGTCAATGGTCGAGCGATTGCTCACCGAGTACAAATACCTGTTCGTTTTAGGTTGGATTAATCATGCAACAAATCAGTTACTTACAAGATCAACTTGGCTTAATGACTTGGCCTCTTCTTATCTGCTCAGCATTAACAGCAATGATCATCGCTGAACGTGTCTTCCAAGTCATGCTCAGCATTGGTGTGGGCAAACGTGCCATTCGTCGCGAGTTAAACCAAACCTCACCAACCAACAGCAAAGAGATTGAAGCGCTTGCTCAGTCGATTTCAGGTAAACGCCCGCTCTTGTACAAGGGCGTGTCAATGTTGCTTGCTCACCACTCTTTCTCAAAAGGGTTACGTGAAGATGCCGCTGGGATCTGGCTACAAGAAAAACGCCACCAGCTTCATGCAGGTTTAAGACTGCTTGGTTTGATCGGCGTGATCAGCCCACTCATCGGCTTGCTTGGTACGGTACTTGGTCTTATTGAGATGTTTAAAGGCGTTGCCGCGACAACAGGCAGCATCACGCCTAATGATTTGGCAGACGGTCTTGGATTAGCAATGCGAACCACAGCAGCAGGTTTGATGATTGCGCTTCCTGCTATTTCTGGTGCTCAGCTACTAGGGCTATGGGCCGATCGAGTGCTGGCTCAATTGGAGCATACATTGAACTATGTGAATGTGTGGCTAGAAGGCATGTCGATTCAAACCAATCAGTCTGATGATACTCAAGGTAAGCCTATCAACAAAACCTCTATCGGTGATGTGAGTCAAGCATGATTAAAACGCCCCACTCATCTCACACACAGAGCCTAGCGCCAGACTTAACACCGCTGCTCGACATCATTTTTATCGTGATGGTTTTTCTATTGCTTACGGCATCGGTAAAGCTGGAATCGCTAGAAGTTGAGCTGCCAAGCTCGGATGTTAAAAACGTTTCTGAAGTCCACAAGGATTCAATTAGCGTCAATATTTTAGACCGCGAACCCTACTGGGCAATTAACGGCCAAGAATACATCGACTGGGAAAACTTCAAGATTGCGCTGTTAGAAGAGACTGGTTCAACGGATAAAAAACCGATCATCATTGGCGCAGATAAAGCCGCTAACGTGGAGAACCTAGTGAAGTTGCTTTCATTCCTTCAAGAAAACGGAATACCAGCGACTCAATTGCTCACGGACGATGGATAGAGCGACACTCAATTTTCACGAGGTTTGGCTTCTGGTTGATAAAACTAAACAAGCAGACTAAGCCTCTCTATCGATTCGAACTCACAATGCGAACGGACTGCTCACTGAGTATCTTCGCGATACAAAAAGAAAATATAAAGAACTTATTATGAACAACTTAAACGTGCTCAATAAATTAAAGACCAAGACACCTCTTCTTTCATTAGCTGCAATCAGCCTGGCACTTAGCGCACCCGCAATGGCCAACGACGCTGAACAACCTCGAATCATCAGTGCTGGTAGTGCCGTTACTGAATTGGTTTTGGCATTAGGTGCCGAAGAGCAGTTAGTCGCGATTGATGTGACCAGCCACTTCCCTCAAGGAGAAAACCTGCCAAAGATTGGTTATCACCGAAACCTGTCTGCTGAAGGTCTACTCGCCCTAGAGCCAACCACATTGATTGGCTCGGATGAAATGGGACCAGACAACGCTATCTCTCAATTAAAATCGGCAGGCGTCGATGTAGAGATTGTTAACACTGAAGCAAACGTGGAAGGGCTATTAAAGCGTATCGACCAAATCGCAAAGATCACCCATACCGAAGACCACTCGCAGCAAGTGAAAACCGATGTGAATCAAAAGATCGCAGCACTGAAAGCGAACCAAGTACCAAGCAACGAAGCGAAGAAAGTTCTATTCCTGTTGCTGCATGAAGGTCGCCCTGCCAACGTTGCTGGCGGTGAAACATCACCAAACGCAATCATCGAGTTAGCTGGCGGTATCAACCCTGCCGCTCAGAGCTTAACGTCTTACAAGCCACTTTCAATGGAATCACTCGTTGAGATGCAACCTGATGTCATTTTAGTAAGCGGCCGTAGTTATCAAAAAATGGGCGGCGCAGATGCCATCCTGAAATCACTGCCTATGCTAGCGGCAACGCCTGCAGGTATGAACAAGCAAATCATTACCGTAAATGGCAGTGCTTTGGTTGGCGGGCTTGGCCTAGAAAGCCTCTCTGAAGCAAAGCGTCTAAACGCACTTATCTACCCGCTATAACTCAACCACCCTATTTCTGCTATCGCTAATTCGCTTCCCTCACCAACTGACTCACGCTGTTGTTGAAGGAGGTCGAAGTTAGCGATAGATATTGAGGCCCTTTATGTTGTTACGCTCCGTCCCACTGAAAACGTCGATGTTAGCTCTAGGTGCAACCCTAGCTTTTGTCGCGCTGTACTCGATCACTGTTGGGCCAATGAACATTAGCTTAGCGGACAGCGCCACAAGCTTAATTAAACCAAACAATGACTTAGCACCTCACATCAACTTAGTGATTCAAGAGATCCGCTTACCTAGAACCATCTTGTGCATGCTGATTGGTGCGATCCTCGCCTTGTGTGGTGCAGTGATGCAGGGTTTGTTTCGAAACCCACTTGCAGAACCTGGCATCATAGGTGTGTCTGCGGGCGCAGCATTAGGTGCTGCACTGGCTATCGTTTTGTTCTCTGAGCTATCGCTTCAATACCCTGCTTTCATGAACTTTGCTGCGGTTCCTGTGTTCGCTTTTCTTGGCGGCGCTTTAACCACGCTGCTGGTGTATAAGCTGGGTACAGGTAAATTCGGCACCTCTGTCACCATCATGTTGTTAGCGGGCGTGGCGATCAGTGCGCTCTCTGGCGCAGGTATTGGCTTCTTGAATTTCATTGCTGATGACCAAATGCTGCGTGATCTTTCGTTGTGGTCAATGGGTTCATTGGCGGGCGCTAAGTGGTCAGGAATTTTGCTGGCAGCTGTCACGCTCGTTGGCTTGTTTGTTGTTTTCTACCGCCAAGCGATGTCTCTAAATGCTCTATTACTGGGCGAGTCAGAAGCGCAACACCTTGGTATCCCAGTTCAAAAGCTGAAACGAAAGCTGATTCTACTGACGGCTGCGGGCGTTGGTATCACAGTTAGCCTGTCTGGCATGATTGGTTTTATTGGATTGGTTATCCCACATTTAGGTCGCATGTTGGCAGGCCCTGACCACCGAGTTCTGTTGCCACTATCAGCGGTACTAGGCGCACTGCTGCTAACCGCCGCAGACATGTTCTCACGTGTGGTACTTGCTCCGGCAGAGCTACCTGTAGGTATTGTCACTGCGATTATCGGTGCCCCATTCTTCTTATATCTACTATTTCAACAGAAAGGGAGAATCCTTTAATGTTTCCTTCAGCTTTAAAAGCGACCGATATCGAAGTGAAGTTCGGCAGTAAAGTGATATTAGATGGCGTTTCTATTGAGATTGAAGCGGGAAAGGTAACTACACTGCTTGGACCAAATGGCGCAGGTAAAAGCACGCTGCTTAAAGCTTTATGCCAAGAGATATCAAGCAACGGCGATATCCAGTATTTTGGACACAGCAAAGACAAGTGGCCTTCTCACAAGTTAGCTAAGCACCTTGCTATGCTTCCTCAACACAGCACCTTGACCTTCCCATTCTTGGCACATGAAGTTGTCGAGCTTGGTGGGATTCCTCTGCAAGAATCCAACAAAAAACTAACTAGCATTGCTAGCCAAAAAATGGATGTTGCTGATGTGACTCACCTGAGTGAAAGACTTTATCCTTCGCTATCAGGCGGTGAAAAGCAGCGAGTGCACTTGGCTCGAGTGTTAACTCAGCTTCACCACTCTGGTGACCAATGTATTTTGATGCTTGATGAACCAACCTCTGCACTGGATCTTGCCCACCAGCACAACACCTTAAAGATTGCGAGAGAATTAGCCGATAACCACAATGCCGCGGTTATCGTGGTTTTGCATGATCTCAACTTAGCCGCGCAGTATTCCGATCGATTGGTGGTATTGAAAGATGGCAATTTGGTGTGTGATGGCAAGCCTTGGGATGCACTGAAACCTTCGATGATAGAAGATGTGTATGGTTACAAAAGTATCGTAGAAAAACACCCAACTATGAGCTTCCCTCAGGTTCACCCCGCACAATAAGTCCGATTAAGGAGCGACTCGTTTTGAGTATTCGTTCTTGATAACAATGACGTAATCCTAAGCCTCGATTTGTTCGGGGCTTTTTATTGGCTCACAGCCACTCTCTCAGCTTAAACTCAATTTTATTAATAACCACAGCAGCAAGCACCAAAACGACTCACCTTGAGCATTTGAGGCTCTAGAAATGAACTCTACTTGTTAGGGTTACTTAGCTTTTAACACTGAAGAGAAAAACAAGCCGCGGGCGTAAGCATATAAAAAGAAAAGAAATAACATCATTCAGCAAACAGCAACATCGGTGTGGGATTGAGAGAAAAACGCACAAGAAGTGAAACGGCAGGCACAAAAAAAGCCCCCGCAGGAGCTTCTTTTATTGAGTGCTGATTATTGGCTCATACGAATCAATGATTTACCAATCAGCCACTCTAGTTCTTTACCGCTAGTATCGCCAAACTGAGTTTCAGTCAGCTTGTATAGACGATCAATACCGTTTGCAGCGAACTCATGCGCGCTCTCAGCAGTAACGATATGATGGAAAAGTAAACGTAAGATTGCTAGGAACTCAGCGTCTTCAAGTGCTGCAACCCAGCTAGCTGAAAATGCGTCAAGGCCATTTTCGAAGTCAATGTGTTCCACGAACATCTTGAAAATACGACCGTCTAGAGCAGCAGTAAAATCCGTTTTCTTTGGAAAGTGATGACTTATACCTGTACGAGAAACACCCGTTTGTTGACTCAACGTCGTGTATGACATCTTGTCGTAACCCAATCTTAGTAGCTGGTCTACAACGGCATCCATGATTTTCTGGATCGTGATTTCTGTATCTTCTTTACTACGCTTTGGCATATTCAGGCTCTTCTCTTTGTAAATCCATCTAACTCAATCAAATGAAGTCAGAATGAAAATCGTTATCAGCATTATGTGAGCAAGGTATTTTTTCGCAAGTATTTATAACTAAATTCACACAAATACTATGTACGAACAATTTTACAGTGATGCCTCTTTGGACACTTTGTCTAATTATTCTTCGAAAATCACCTTACAATCCTAAGTCGATAAGTTTAAATAACTACTTAGAATATGAAATACCCAACGAAAAATTCATTGTATAAATACTTATCAAGCGATAGATAGTCTTATAAAATCATTTCTGGCGCAACTAAGTGAATGATATTCTGACATATTAATAACATTCCTTTTCAACAAAACGTGAGGTAAATCACATACATATTTGGCGGCGCGAATATAGATATTCATCAAACACCTTAACAAACAACATAGCATACCAGTATAAATTAGTTCAAAGGTTTTAATTTTTGTAGATACAGTTCAAATTGCTCGTTAGAATAACCTCAGACTTTGTAAGAGGATTATTTATGAGCCAAGATATTGGTAACAACGATGTATGTGAGGCTTGCGGCTGTGCAGGCGAAATCGGGTTCATCATTAAAGAAGGCGACGATGTTGCTGAAGTAACGGTTTACGGAAACTCAAAAGCACTGATTGAAGCTGAGTTTGCTAAGTATGTTGAACTTGCTAAACAAGTGTCTAGCAACGTTGAGTTCGAAGCATCAGAGATGACTGAAGAAAGCACAGAGTTGCACGCTCGCTTTAAATTTGAAGTTAGCGCTGAGAAGATTATTTTTGAACTTAAGACTCGCTCTCTAGCGCGTTAACATAAGCATTTATATGCTTATTAAAAGACGAGTGAATTACTCGTCTTTTTTTAATTGAACCCAAGCCAGTGACCCATTTTGCTCAAAATCGTTTTCTGCAGCGCACTGAATCACTACGCCCCCCACCTCTAACACTGCCCCAATGCTATAAGCCTTGTCATCGTAATAACAAACTCGTTGCTGTTGACCGCCTTGTGTCACCACCACCGCAGCTTTACCGGGCGTTGAAATTACTTTGTTGGCACTCGCAGACATTGAGCCAAACACTGAAGCGGCTATCAGAAAGACCTTAATAATTCGTATATTTACTCTAATCATTAATTTACCTATCATCTTTGCTCCATTCCTCGTTAATCTACCGCCAAATGGGTAAAACACTATGCGAGATTAATTTTTCCATTATAGTGTAAGCGTCTATCGTAATAAGAAGCCTGTTATGCTCAGAATAATTGCACTTATTATTGGTTCCTTAACCATAACAAATGTCAGTGCTGAACCACTCGATCACTATCAAATATTGAACCATCTCGATAATTACGGAAACTTATATCTACGAAATAAGCCTTATACATCACTTCCAACTGGCTTGGTGGTAGATGGTAATCTCAATATAGAGAATACTGCGATCACACGCCTACCCAAAGGGTTAGAAGTGAACGGCAGCCTTAAAGGCTCTAACAGCCAACTCGCTCGAGTCCCGAGCGGGGTTAAGATAAAAGGTTACGTCGACTTGATTGGCAGCCAAATCACCAGCTGGCCAAGAGGTGTAAGAGTGGGCGGCTTTATCAACCTCACCGACACTCCACTGGAAAGGCTACCGAATGGCTTTAGAGTAAAAGGCGATCTGAGCGTGATCCGCACTCCTTTAACCGAGTTACCCAACGGGATCGTGATTGACGGCGACCTTTATATAGGCGGTTCTGGGATTACAACATTCCCCGAGACCATGACAGTCAAAGGCAACATCTATCTGGGCGGTAACACTGTAACCACATGGCCAACCAATCTAGAGCTCGGTGGCGCAGTCGCTCGCTAATTCAAGCTATTGCTCTAATGCTCTAATGCTCTAATACGTTAATGCTCGATCGCAGCAACAAATGGTGATTCAGAAACAAAAAAGGAGCCCAAGGCTCCTTTTTCAATTCAATCAAGTTGCTAATCAACTAGCAAGCTAACTAACGCTCGTTAACCAATGTTCTTCACTGGGTTGGCGTAGCTATCGATCAAGTACTGACGCGCACCTTGTGGCAGGCTCGACAGTTTAGCTTCAAACTCTTGTTTAACGGCCGCTGTAATCGACTCATCTTCTTTTTCTGCTGCCAGCAAGTTTACTGGGAACAGTTTGTAGTTATCGTGGATCTGACGATCGATCTCTTCAGCAAGCGCTTCAGGCGTATCAAAATCTTGGTCGATAACCTGACCGAAGCCAACGTGAACGCGTCCTTTATTACCGATGATGCCTTGAATGATACTTTCGATATCTTCAAACTCACCCTTTTCGTAACTGCCGTTTACGTCTTTTTCGAAAAGCTCTATCGCTTTAGCCGTGTCACATGGGTCGTTCTCGTAAGAAATAGCCACAGGAACAATCTTCAATGACTTCACGTATTCAGGGAAAGCAATTTTTTGCTTACGTCCTTCAACGTGGAACATTTTCAAAATTGCTGGCTCAGTAAAATCGTTACCGTCTTTCGCACGACCTTCCTTTTGAGCGATCCAGATTGAGTTGCCCGTTTCTAGAGAGTGCTTAATGTAAGAAGACAACTGCCCTAGCGCTTTCATCATCTCACGCGGTCCTTTCAAAGAACGCTTTACGATGAAGCTCTTATTTAAACGCATCAATTCAGTCGCACATGGCTTTTTCAACAGGTTGTCTCCGATAGCGATACGACAAGTCTGATGATTATTTTGATGCAGAGCGTAATTTACCAACGCAGGATCCATAGCAATGTCACGATGGTTTGATACAAACAGATAAGCTTGGTTCGCATCCAGTGACTCGATACCAGTGTACGTCACACCGCTAGTGGTTTTCGCTAACGTGTCGCGTAAGTACTTTTTCACTTCAATCTGAATGGATTCAACGCTAGTCAGCTTGCTCCATTTCATTTTTAAGTACACACGCAAAATCGGGCTCATTAATGCTTTGAACCAAGACGCATGGTTTGAAAAACGGTAGTGCAAGATTGCACTGATAAATTCTTCATCATTAATAAGACGGTTTAGTGCCGCTGGAATTTCATCATCGCCGTAAGGGCGAATATCAACATATGGATCGGTTGGAGAGGTCATTTTTTAATTCATATAATAAAAAGCTGGCTCATTCTACGCGTTGTTTTGACTTCTCGCAGCTACAGAGCCCATACTTTTGACAAGGTCAGACCAGAAACATTGAAAATCCCCTGTTATTGTTGGCATTCTTTAAGATTAACGGTAATCTTGACGCCCCAAAATTAAGGTACTATCTATGAACTTCGCTATTGAATATACATCGGCTTACTTTTCACACTTGGTGATCACACCACGCAAGAAAGTACTTAAACATAGCCTTGTATCGGTTCAAAGTGGCTTGGTTTTGATTAAGTTAGGCAAACAAGAGTATGCCGTTGAACCAGGACAAAGCGTCTGGATTCCATACGACTGCCTAACGTCACTGACCTACTTTCCAAACACTCAGGTTAACCGTGTCGATTTTTCTGTTCGTTTGACGGATTCATTCCCAAGACAAGCGGGTTACATCACGCAAACGAACCTCTCTTCGGCACTACTAGAAAAGCTAGAACAAACCAAAGCTCGCGCTTCCAATGCCAATAATACGGAACAAGCGTTTAAAGATATGCTTTCTGTATTGAAGCAAGAAGTGTTGTCGTTTAAACCACTGCTTTGTGAAAGTGCTCTTTCTCAGCGATTCAATCAATGGAACATTGATGATTCAAACCTGCCACAAGAGCACACTCTGGTGATGGTGATGCGAGAAGCGAAGAAGCGCATGCAGTCAGGTCAAAAACGTTCACTTGTGATTGATGATCTGTTCTCAGGTAAAGAAGAAGAGTTCGAGCAACTGTGTATGCTTGTTTTTGGTGAAGATTTATAGCTTGCCGGAAAGTGAGTGCTGGTATTAAAACTCGCAAGCCAGATACTAAAAAGCCGCAAAAACTGAGTTTTTGCGGCTTTTTTAATTCTTACTATTTAGACGTAGATAGCAATCTATCTGTGTATCTGCCTGTCTAAAATGGCAACTCAACCTGCATCATTAGGTCGGCGTCACGTGAGTCGTGCCAACGATAATCAAAGCGCATACGCGGCTGCCCTTCGACTTTCTCGCCAAAACCGATGCTGAGTTGAAGACCATGATTCATCAACCACTCTTCAGTCGACATATCATACTCCTCATCTTCAAGGTCTTCTGGAAACCACATACCCAAGCCAACATAGTTTGACTCAATGCTTTGTGTCAGCAATGGCGAGTCTTTGGTTTGAAGAACCCAGTCAGACCAATAGTCCGGTGTGCTTTCCGGTTCATCATCGCTCAGCCCACTGATTTCCATCATACGTTGGCCAAAAGACTCAATGCTGGTCGAGAAATCTAGACAATTGTCATCTTCATCAGAAGTCAGCATGATCGAATCTAAGCTAAAAAAATCACATTCAGCATAAGCAGGCATACTGCATGCTGCCATGATCAACGTCGCTGGTATCGCGCTCTTTAGCATAGTCCTCTGACCTCTTGATTAGTGAACTCACATTATCTGATACAGTCCACTATCTTGCAACATCTTTGTAACTGACTTAGTACTCAATTTTGCAACATCGCTTCCACTTATCAGTGCATTACGTATGTCTGTGCTGCGAATTTTCACTTTTTCAGGGCAAGCCATTACAGACCACTGCTCGGTAATCTCATCTGATTTATAGAAAGATGAGAACTTAAAGAAGTTATCTGGGCCAATAACAAACGTCAGTTCAGCGTCACGATGTAACTTTTGAAGTTCACTGAGCACTGCATAAGTCGTGACGCTTTCACCTGGGGTAAATAGGCTCTTTTCGATCAAAGAAAGCTCCACTTGATCCAGTGAAAGATCGCTAATAAATGCGTTAACTAACTGACATCTCATATCAAAGTCTAGCATCTCTTTTCCCCAAGCATGGGCAATACTTGGAACGAGTAGAATTTTGTCAAAGTGAGCCAACGAATCAATCACACTTTTGTGCCCTAAGCTCGGTGGATTAAACGCACTACCGAAAATGGCTATTTTTTCCATTGTTTATTACTGCCTTCTCTTTCTAAGCTTGTGCAAAGAGGTTTTTAAATCGGATGATTTAGGTATGATAACACTAGATTTTTAATTTGCTTGCAGGAAAGGAATACGAATGGAACAGTTAATTCGTGACGAAATGCGCGTACTACCTTCAATTGACCCTCACTTCGAAGTGACTCGTCGTGTGGACTTTATTAAAACGAAACTTCAGCAGTCAGGCTGCAAGTCTCTGATCCTTGGTATCAGTGGCGGTGTAGACTCAACGACCTGTGGCCGCTTGGCACAGATGGCCGTGGATAGCCTGAATGAAAACTCTGGCAGCAACGACTACCAATTCATTGCGGTTCGCCTACCTTACGGCGAACAAAAAGATGAAGATGAAGCACAACTTGCTCTCTCTTTCATCCAGCCTTCTCAATCTGTTTCTGTAAACATCAAAGCGGGTGTTGATGGGCTTCACGCAGCATCTCACGTTGCACTTGAAGGTACAGGTTTACTACCAACAGACTCAGCAAAAATCGACTTTGTTAAAGGTAATGTGAAAGCTCGCGCTCGCATGATCGCGCAATACGAAATTGCGGGTTACGTTGGTGGTCTTGTGATTGGTACTGACCACTCAGCAGAAAACATCACTGGCTTCTACACCAAACACGGTGACGGTGCATGTGATTTAGCGCCTTTGTTTGGCCTGAACAAGCGTCAAGTTCGTGAACTTGCAGCAACGCTAGGTGCGCCAGAGCTATTGGTTAAGAAAGTGCCTACTGCCGACCTAGAAGAGCTTGATCCACAGAAAGCCGACGAAGCAGCATTGAACCTTTCTTACGACCAAATCGATGATTTCCTTGAAGGTAAAGAAGTCCCTCAAGACGTGTCAGACCGCTTAGTAGGCATCTACAAAGCAACACAGCACAAGCGTCAACCGATCCCAACGATCTACGATTAATTGTTTGAATTAATCTTAGAATCAAAAAGGCCGGAAGTTCATTTCAGTGAACTTCCGGCCTTTTCTATTCAATGTGCTTTTCTTTCTGGCCTTCCGACCTACCGAGTTAGTCTACAACTTCGATATCAGTTTGAGGCACACTGCAACACGCCAGTATTTGCCCCATGTTGCGTTCATGCTCTTGCAACGCCGGTACATCAGGTTGATGAACTTGCCCAGACTCAAGGGTCACTTTACAAGCACCACAGAAACCCGCGCGACAGCTTGATGCGATAGACACACCTGCCGACTCAGCTTGCTCTAGTAGTGTTGATTGGTTGTTGCCTTCGAACAGGTAGCCGTTAACGCTCAACTGCAGTTGCTTCACCGCTTCTTCCGTTGATTGAGCAACACCAAACGCTTCTTGATGATAATGCTGAGGATTCAGCCCCATTTGAATCAGCAATTTCTTGGCATTATCCATAAAGCCGTCAGGGCCACACACGAACGCTTGACGCTTGTGTAGCTCTTCAATTTTAGCGACATGCGACACGCTTAGACGCCCAGACAAACCATCCCACTCTTTGGTTGGTTGGCTTAATGAATAGATCACACGAAGACCCGCGTGCTCACTGGCGATCTTATCAATCTCAGCTTGATAAGGGATATCTTCTTCGCTGCTGCATTGATGATAGAAAACCACATCATCAATTTGACCATGGTCTGCCAAGTAACGAAGCATCGACAACATAGGGGTAATGCCGCTGCCTGCAGACAACAGCAGTAATGGGTGAGTTGGATTCGCTTCTAAGTAGAACGCACCATCTGGGTTTTGAGCAACTAGCGTATCGCCCACTTGGAAATGATCATTCAACCAATTAGAGATCTGGCCATCGTCCACTCGCTTCACTGAAATCGCTAAACGACCCGCTCGTGAAGGGCTAGAAGATAACGTGTAACGACGAGAAAACTTCTCGCCATCAATCACCATCTCAATCGGTAAATGTTGCCCTGGCTGATAGCTTGGTAATGAATGGTTCTCTTTCGCTGGCTCTAGCCAAAAGGTTGTGAAGTCGCGAGCGATCTCTTCACGCTCGACGCAAGTTAAGTGCAGTGATTCTACCCAAGTGTCTTCGTAGTGCTCTTTCTCTTTGGTTTCAAGTACCTCAACCACATCACCCGCTTTCACCAGACCTTCATTTTTCGCCACTAGATTCTGGCCAAAGAAGACACCACCACGCTCGTTGGCTCTGAATGTAGAGAAGGTATTAAGCGGCTCTTTTGTTGATCTAAATTCGCCACTCTCAACATCGACTGTCGTCAGGATACAGCGCTCACAAGGCTTCACCGCTTCGAATTCAACCTCACCAATTCGGATACGCTTCCAGCCGTCTTCGGCAAAGGCTTCTGTATTTGAAACAACAAAGTTAGTGCGGAACTGATCCATTGAATGAACTTCAGGGCTGCGGCGATTGAGCTCATCTAGAGAGGCTTGGCTAATCACCAACATTGGATAGCCGTCAGCGAAACTGACATTCTGACCAAGCTTTTCTCGAACACGATTCGACTGCTCACCACAGAACAGCAGTTCTACGCGAACACCAAGCACATCGCTGAACCAATCATCCGCCTCGTCGTTGGTGGTATACGCAGTGAAGCTATCTTTCCACACCGTTGCAGGCGCTTCTTGCATCTTGAAGTTTGCATATTTCAGACGCAGCGGCTCTTTACCTTCATAAGTAAAAATCAAGCCGTCTGGCTGCAAGCTAGAAGAAACCTTGACCATTTTAGGGTACTTACGCGCCGTCACCATTGATCCGTCAGCCAACGCCAACATAAAACGTCTGTCGAAGGTAAGGCCCTGTTTTTCGACCCAAGCAGAAGAGAGTGCAATCCCACCTACTGATTTAACCGGAAACACGTTGATTTGAGATAAGGAAGGAGCTTGCTCTGAAGCCTTTCGATCTATAGGTGACTGCGACATAACGATTCCAATGTTTTGTTGTTTGTCCCAATGCTAACAAATGGTTATAAATAGATAAACTGGCAGGCATTAAACACTTGATACTAAGCTAGTATCTTGAGATGTTTAGCTTTCTATCTTGATACATTAAGGCAACAATGCAGTAACACTCTCCATACGTTCTATAATGTGAACACGGTTATCGCATTGAACTTTCATTGAATAAAAAGGATTTATCATGAACAAACTCGTCATTATCATCTTATGTGTACTACTTCCGCCTGTTGGCGTGTTCTTCGCTCGTGGCGCAGGTAAAGACCTATTGATTAACATCATCCTGACTTTCTTCTTCTGGGTGCCAGGGATGATCCATGGACTCTGGGTGGCGACTCGCTAACCCGTATCCAAAAATAAATACTGAATTAAAACGGCATAAAAACAAGCTCCTAGCCCTGAAGAGTTAAAAATAGGATGAAATGAAAGTGCTTTTCCACTATCATCCTGTCGCCTAAACGTAAGCGATTGCTTTCACAGATTTCGCCGAGTTTAGGCTCCAACTACATAACACTTCAAATGGTGGGAGCCTTCAATGACACAACTTACGATTACTCGTCCTGACGACTGGCACGTTCATCTACGCGATGGCGAAGTATTAAAAGATACAGTGCGCGATATCAGCCGCTACAATGGTCGAGCGTTAATCATGCCAAACACCATCCCACCGGTAACCGATACCGAAATGGCCTTAGCTTACCGTGAGCGCATCATGGCAGAGCAGCCAAGCGAGCAATTCCAGCCTCTGATGGCACTTTACCTGACAGACAACACAACACCTGAAGAAATTCGCAAAGCGAAAGAGTCTGGTGCAGTAGTGGCAGCAAAGCTTTACCCAGCGGGCGCGACGACTAACTCGGATTCAGGCGTAACTTCAGCACAAAAGATTTACCACGTGTTGGAAGCAATGCAAGAAGTGGATATGTTGCTACTGGTTCATGGTGAAGTAACCACTCACGATGTTGATATCTTCGACCGCGAGAAACAGTTCCTAGACACAGTGCTAGCTCCGATTGTGAACGACTTTCCTAACCTAAAGATTGTTCTTGAGCACATCACAACCGCTGACGCAGCAAACTTCGTTAAAAACGCGAATGACAACGTCGCGGCAACCATTACTGCTCACCACTTGCTTTATAACCGCAACCACATGTTGGTTGGCGGCATTAAGCCACATTTCTACTGCCTACCTATCCTTAAGCGCAACACACACCAGTTAGCACTTATTGAAGCAGCAACAAGCGGTAGCAAGAAGTTCTTCTTGGGTACAGACTCTGCACCACACGCTAAAGGTGCAAAAGAGTCAGCGTGTGGTTGTGCAGGTTCTTACACAGCGCACGCTGCGGTTGAACTGTACGCTGAAGTATTCGATTTAGAAGGCAAGATTGAGAACCTAGAAGCATTCGCGAGCCACAATGGCCCAGACTTCTACGGCATGCCACGTAACTCAGATACAATTACGCTCGTTAAAGAAGAGTGGAATGTTGCTGAAACGATGCCTTTCGGTTCAGACATCGTTGTGCCAATCCGTGGCGGCGAGGCGATTGCTTGGTCTGTAAAATAAGCACTTGGGCTGTTAAATAAACACCCTCCATTTAGCGAAAAGGGTCACCATAGTAATTATGGTGACCCTTTTTTGTTTCGATAAAAGACTGTCTTATTCCCAGCAGTAATTTAACGATTACTTACCGCGAATTTTTCCGATAGCAGTCCAAATAGCAACGACAATCAATCCAGATAAAACCCCAATCACACCATTTAATAGCGTTGGTACCACCGCAGTCGCAATCGTATGTCCACTGAAGTCCATAATAATCGGTTCAATTAAGTGATGAATTGCTGGAACGTTGTGTACCACAATACCGCCGCCAACCAAGAACATCGCAGCCGTGCCGACAACCGCAAGCATCTTCATTAGCTTTGGTGCAAATGCGACTAACCCATTACCCAATCGGGTTTTAATGGCACTCCCATTTGATGTGCGTTGGAGATAGAAACCTAAATCATCCAGCTTAACGATCCCTGCCACTAAGCCATAAACACCAATCGTCATCACAACCGCTATCAAACTCACCACAAGAATCTGAGTCACGATACTTGTACCCGTTACGGTACCCAGCGCAATTACAATGATTTCCGCAGATAAGATGAAGTCGGTACGAATTGCGCCTGAGACCTTTCGCTTCTCATACTCTTCAACAGATTCACCCGAGCTGCTTTCCTCATCTTTCTCTTCGTGTTGATGAGCATGAGGAAAAAGCTTTTCTAAGATTTTCTCTGCCCCTTCAAAACAAAGAAACAGACCACCAATCACCAGTAGTGGCATGATCAACCAAGGAATGAATGCACTGATCAATAGTGCTGCCGGAACCAAAATCAGCTTGTTTTTAAATGAGCCTTTTGCGACCGCCCATACCACTGGGATTTCTCTTTCAGCAGAAACACCGGATACCTGCTGGGCGTTAAGGGCTAAATCGTCACCTAATACGCCTGCGGTTTTTTTAGCGGCTACCTTAGACATCAATGCGACATCATCCAACACGGTTGCAATGTCATCTAGCAGTGTTAGTAAACTTGCTCCAGCCATTTTGTTGTCTCTTTATAAAGAATTGAACCATCAATAAAATGTAACACCATCAATTCACTCATCAAAGTTATGAGTCTGTAAAAAATAAAGTCACAAGTTGTGTTTTCTATTGCTGTCTCTGTTAGACAGGAATAATCTGTCTTAATCTTTCACGAACATAAAAGAAAAAGTATTGATGAAAAGTGAATCTACCTACCCGATTGGTAAGCCAGGGCAAAAATGGCAACAAGCAGAACGTGAAGCATGGTTAGCTCAACGAACGGTTAAGCGTGAATACCAGCAAGAAGTTGTACCAAAGATTAAAGCACTTGCAGACCGCTTTGACATCGAACAATACGGCGCACTGAGCTACGACGAAGCTCGCTTCCCACTCTTCGCTATCAAGAGCAAAAACTGGGACGAGTCAAAGCCGACGATTCTGGTAACAGGTGGTGTTCACGGTTACGAAACCAGTGGCGTGCATGGCGCGATCAAATTCGCTGCGACTCAAGCAGAAAAATACACGGCGCACTTCAACATTGTTGTCGCACCTTGTGTGAGCCCTTGGGGCTACGAAGTGATCAACCGCTGGAATCCAAATGCTGTTGATCCAAACCGCTCTTTCTACGACGGTACGCCAGCAGAAGAATCAGCAAACCTACGTGCATTAGTCGCTTCTTTACCAGAAGTGTTGGTTCACGTTGATCTACACGAAACAACGGATTCTGACGAAACAGAATTCCGACCAGCACTCGCAGCCCGTGATGGCATTGAGTACATTGAAGGTATGATTCCAGACGGTTTCTACACAGTTGGCGATACTGAAAATCCACAGCCTGAGTTCCAAGCGGCGGTAATTGCTTCAGTTGAAAAAGTAACGCACATTGCGCCAGCAGATGCAGACGGCAAGATCATTGGTTCTGAAGTTACCCAACATGGTGTGATCAACTACCCTATGAAGAAGCTAGGCTTGTGTGGTGGTGTGACTGATTGTAAGTACGGTACAACCACAGAGGTTTACCCAGACAGTGACAAAGTAACAGACGAAGAGTGTAATGATGCTCAAGTTGCTGCTGTTGTTGGTGCTTTAGATTACGTTATTCAGCATGAATTGAACGCATAAGCTCATACCCGCTAATAACTAGAACCGAGCACCTAGAACTAAGAACGAAAAGAGCCACAAGTGATGATTCACTTGTGGCTCTTTTTTATCTGGTCTCTGATTTCTTCCTAGGCATAAAAAACTCTCTTGCACCAAGTACAAGAGAGCTTTGAATCATGCTGAGTAAAGTAAATCTCTATCTAGCGACTTACTTAATTCACGATTTATTTTGTAGTTTGAGTTACGGTTTCTTGCCCTTTACCGACTTCTGTCAGTAGGCCTTTCAACAAGCTCACACAACCAATCAAAAGAATGATCGTAAACGGCAGTGCTGCAATAATCGTAATAGATTGCAGAGCTTGGATTGATTGAGTACCACCAATCCACAGCATCACCATCGCGATAGCACCTGAGATAACCGCCCAAACGACTTTCTGTTTCACTGGCACTTCTAATTTACCACCCGCCGTCATGCCATCGATAACGATAGAACCTGAGTCCAACGTTGTAACGAAGAACACGATGATCAGCGCGACTGCGAGAACAGACAGAATGCTACCGAACGAGTAAGCATCTAGCATGTAAAACAAGCTTAGAGATACATCTGTAATGCCTTGGTCGAGGCCAAGTTGCCCCACCTGATTAATCACTTGCTCGATAGCTACGCCACCGAAGATAGACATCCAAGCTGAAGTCACCAATGTTGGGATAATCAATACGCAAAGTAGGAATTCACGAACCGTACGGCCTTTAGAAATACGCGCTACGAACATACCGAAGAAAGGTGCATACGCTACCCACCATGCCCAGTAGAACACAGTCCAACCATGCAGCCATGTTGTGTCTTCACGACCCGCACTTTGGCTCAAAGCTACGATATTTTTCACATAGCCCGTTGCCGCCGTTGCCATTGAATCAAGCACAGTTGTGAAGTTCAATACAGCGATAAGACCAAGGAATATGAATGCAATAACCATGTTCAGGTTACTTAGGAACTTAACACCACCGTCCATACCACGTAGTACAGAGATGATCGCCAAGCCCATGATTAGAACGATGATAGATTGCTGAAGGAAGATGTTGTTTTCCAAGCCGAACACGTGGCTAATACCACTTGCTGCTTGTGTACCACCTAAGCCCAATGAAGTCGCAAGGCCAAACAGAGTAACCAGTACGGTTAGTACATCGATTACATCACCAGTTTTGCCCCACACACGCTCACCCAGAATTGGGTAAAACACAGAACGCATTGATAGCGGTAAGCCTTTGTTATAAACAAAGTACGCCAGACAAAGCGCCGTCATGCCATAGATAGCCCATGCATGAAAACCCCAGTGGAATACGGTTGCGCCTAGCGCCAGTTCACGACCAGCGGCTGTGAAAGGTTCTGCGTCTAATGGCGTTCCGAACCAGTTAGTGAAGAACGCAGTTGGCTCTGCAACACCCCAGAAGATAAGTCCAATACCCATACCTGCTGCGAATAACATCGCAATCCAAGATGACATTGAATAGTCCGCCGTCGCGTCTTCGCCACCTAAACGGATTTTACCCAACGGTGAAAAAGCAAGAACAACAGCAAACGCTAGCATGATGTTAGCTCCCCACATAAACAGGAAGTCAAACTTTGATAGAACAGCACCCTTAATAGAATCAATTGCAGCTTTAGCATCTGCAGGAGGAAGAGCAAGAAGAGTGATGATGAAGAGAAGAGATAAGCCAACTGAGGCTACGAAAACTGTGTTATGGACATCCATGCCCCATTTACTGACGTTGTCTTGACCAACTTGATAGTCAGTAGAATCAATACTGTACTTTTTTGATTTAAAACTCATAAATTATGATGTTCGCATATCCGATTCAACGAATATAAGGACGCTCTCCATATCCAACTACTACTTGATTGGCTCGCCGCATCGCCTAAATAAAAGGCAATAAAAATCACAATAGTTAGTGATAAATGGACTTACAGGCTCAATCCCAAGGCGCACATTATAGCACAGCTCAAAGCATTTTGACTGATTTTTAGCTCAATAGTCACCCAAACCACCGTTGATAGTGATAGTTAACCCAATAAAAACAGAATAAAACAAAAGAATAAAAACCTTCAAATACAACAATTTAAATTAAAATGACGCACCGTAAAATCACATCCAAACTTTTTGCAGATAATTTTAATAATCACCCAATTTACTTATAGCTCTAATAAAAAAGCCCCGCTATAGGGGCGGGGAAAGTTACCAAAGGTAAAAGAGAAATCAGTGCTCAAATGTCAGCGCTGCGTCTCACAGATCAGCACTGCACATTTCAAAGACAGTTCGTTAGATTGCGAAGCAAAAACCTAGGTTATAGTCTTCACCATTTTTCGCAGTGAACTCTTTGTCTTCACTTGATGCATTCGGGCGGCCACTTTCATCGCCTTTTACTAAGCTCACCCAGTGACGGATGCCAGAAGAACGGCTGGCCTCAGTTTGACCAAACGTAGTGCACGTCTCTAATTGGATATCTTGAATATCAACCAACTCCAGACGGCCAGTGCCTTTACGAGCACCGATTGTCACTTCAACGTGCGTACCGCTTTCATCACGGAATAGGATTGCTGAAGGCTTAGATTTATCACCTGTGTAAGCCACAAAGTGTTTAGCGCGTTTCAGTCCAGTATGTTCGCCATTCTTGAAGTAAACCTGAACGTGTCGGTAATCGATCTCGTAGCTCACCGCGTCTTCGTGTGAACCCGCCTCAAGAGGAAATAAAGTATCAAGCAACTGTTTCGCCATTTTCTGTTTTTCGAGTTGCTTGTCTGCTTTCACCATTTCGACGGCAAAGACAGCTTCAGCAATAAATGTTGAATGGTTTCTGTGAAGTTCTGTTTTGTCTAGTGTCAGCATATTCATAGTCTATCCCTCGTACGGCTTTAAATTTCATTTAGGTCAAACATCCCAATAGACCCTTTTCAAAATTGTTCTTTACTGTGTGGTTTCCATGTTTTTCATACTACTGTTATTTTTGAAACAATTTCACAACAAAAATTACACAGTGTGAATTTTACTAAATTGCTTTTTTACACAAACCGGCATTTCGAGCCCCCAGCCCTTTATTTAACTGGGTTGAGGGTTCCGTAGAAACGCGTTTACGTGTTGTTTGAATTTGTGTAATAACCCACCCCAACCAACTTATTGTCGATAATTCGATAGTAAGTGTGCTTAGTTTCCACTTTGCTCGACAGCGGATTTAACCATCGATAGGTGTAAACGCCACGACCATTTTCTTTGGCTCGATTTAACATCTCAGTAAGAATTGGCTTATCGTCAGGGCTTAGATTTTTACGCTGATTTTTCCATCTTTCAGGGTAAACACATCAACCATACGAGCTTCGATGACGGTGCCATCTGGGTTAGTCGCAGAGAACGTTGATTCGCTTACCGCGCGGTCTCCACACACAAAGTGGACAGGATCGCTCCAGGCTGCATCTGGAAAGTTCTGCCAAACCAATTCAAAGCTATTGCGAACGGCTTCGTACCCTTCGATAGTGTTTCCAAGTTCGCCTTCTCCTGCCACGGTGTGGAAGACACAGTCTTCGGTCATAAACGACATTAGCGCTTCAATATCATGGTTATTCCATGCATCACTAAAAGACTGTAAAAAGGCGGTGTCGACTTGGTTTTCCAGCACGAATGTCGCTGCATTGGTTTGCATATTCATATTCCAGAATCCTTTATGTTTTCGTTATTGGTTTAAATTTCAGTAGCTTTTCGCCACTTTTTTATTAGAGTGTTTAAACTAGATCTGTAAAAATTTAACAACTTGATAACAAGATTCATCACTCTAACTTCGAGTTACTTTATAAACAATCTTTAAGCTCACAGATTTCATCTTTTTATAAATTAATTGGTGTTCTAATTTTATTTATCTCGTAATCACTAGATCTATATGAGCTCTAAATAAAATCAGTAGAAATATTAGACTTTAGTCGAAATCAAAATCTTGATGGTACTTTCGGCCATACTGCTCAAGCTGGCGATCATGAGTATTCACTTGTAATTCAATATTACCCTCACCTTTATTAATAACTTGATTGTTATCTACATGGGCTTCATTTTTTATATCAGTTAGCTTCTCTTCGATATAATCAGTCGGTTCATTTAAAACATTCATGGATATTAACTCCTTTATCAGGTTTACTTTCGCTGACGGAAAAATATGAACGAATACTAGACCGTTTGAATATTCTTTCTCATCGTACAAAGGCTGAATGGCATCATTACTGCCGTCCTTAAATGGATGAATGGAATACCACTTATCCGTTCGTTGCTCTTGCTTATCGCAGTCGGCTACTTTGAAGATCTGAGTTCTTTCAAGTTCATAGGGTGAGTTAAAAACACTAACCCTATGATAATTAATCGCTTTAACAATATTGATGCAGTCTTTACTTTGGCTATGGCACACAGACCACAACGCATTAATCAGGCTATCTGTCCATTCAAGTAAACGGGTGGGAAAGCCCTGCTTTTTGGCTAAACACATCAATAACCAATCATTTATGTCGTATGAGCTCAGCGAGTGACCACCGTAAACTCTCACTGTTGAAAGCAACTCTTGTTCGACACGGCGTATGTTCTTACGATTGGAACGGCCTAAACTTGGCATTAGATTATTATTTTCATAATCACACACGTTATACATCAAACCACGTTGGTCACTGCATTCATTCATTAATGAATTAATTATTTTATACATCTCTTCGAGTGAGCTTATATAACGTTTATTGTTCACAGCATGCATGTAATAGGTCACTTAATTTAAATTTATTACAATTAAAAATTAACTATCATGGTTAATCAGTATCGTTACGAATAATTTTAAAAATGACAATAGGTATATGTCTTTATCAATGGCCATATATCCTCATCAATAACTAACAGTTATAAAACCATTAACTAAGGAGCAATTAGCTAAGGGTCGATTAATAAGGAACGACAAAGTTTATATAACTAAAACCACTTATATATACAACAGTCATTTAATTCATGTTCTAACGTTTGACTAAGGATTATTGAAATACGGGTTGCCGGTATTCACTTAAGTACATTGCCAATACCCGTTAATATTGCCCGACCACATTCTCGATAGCACTTTCTCTAACACTCTCGAGATATCTACGGCCGGACAAACTTCCTATGACTTATACGTAATCTTTGTATTTATCTAGGAAACGAACCGGTGTTGATAGTGCATCTCGGCGGAACGGGTCACCCAATTCCTGAGTACACATGATTTCAATGATGGTTGTTTTGCCTTCGTTCATCTGCATGTCGATGGCTTTTTGCAAGGTTGGACCTACATCTTCTAGCTTATCAACCGTGATACCTTCAGCGCCCATTGCTCGTGCGATTTCAGCAAAGCTTTGGTTATCTAGCTCACCGGCAACAAAGCGTCGGTTGTAGAAGTCGACTTGGTTCTTCTTCTCTGCACCCCATTGACGGTTGTGGAATACCACGGCTGTCACTGGAATGTTATGACGAACACATGTCATGGTTTCCATCAGGCTCATGCCCCACGCACCGTCGCCTGCATAAGAGATAGCTGGGCGATGAGGTGCTGCTGCTTTCGCGCCAATGATGGTCGGGAACGCGTAACCACAGTTACCAAAACTCATTGCCGCAAAGAAACTACGTGGTTTTTCAAAGCGTAAGTAGCTGTTTGCCACCGAGTTGATGTTACCGATATCGGTTGAGACCATTACGTCTTCTGGCATCGCTTTTTCTAGCTCACGCAATACTTGGCGCGGGTGAAGGTATTCACCACCAGAGAACGGAGTCTCGTGTGAGTTTTCTTCAATCATATCCAAGCTGAACGAGTCACGTTCGTGTGTCCACTCATCAAGCTCTTTTTCCCAAAGTGCTTTCTCTGTTGCGACCGTGTCT
Organism: Vibrio sp. 10N.222.49.C9; assembly: GCF_041474985.1. Lineage (NCBI taxonomy): Bacteria > Pseudomonadati > Pseudomonadota > Gammaproteobacteria > Vibrionales > Vibrionaceae > Vibrio > Vibrio sp. 10N.222.49.C9. Next base: position 65,768 of record NZ_JBFRVD010000020.1, read on the forward strand.
TGACGATCGCCTTTATTGTCATCACACAACAATGCACGGCCTTCCAATCTTTCAGATAGAGCAACCGCAGCTGCTTTCGCATCACCACAGATACCAACTGAAATCTTCTTAACCAGACCTAGCATCTTGTTGTCGGCATCAATCTGAATGATTTTCGCGTTCTTCGGCCAGTAGTCCATACCATGTTGAGGCAAGGTACCAAATGGACCAAGACGTGTACCCAAAGCGATAACCACATCCGCTTGAGCCATCAACTTCATTGCTGCTTTCGAACCTTGGTAGCCTAAAGGACCACACCATAATGGGTGACTAGCAGGGAACGAGTCATTGTGCAGGTAGCTGTTCACTACGGGTGCGCCTAATCTTTCTGCCAGTGCCGCACACTCTTGAACTGCATCAGCCATTACCACACCGCCACCAGAAATGATGACTGGGAATTTCGCTTCAGCTATCAGGTCTGCTGCTTCATTCAGAGATTTCTCACCACCTGGACCACGGTCTAAACGCGCGGGTTTAGGGATCTCGGTTTGAGTTTCACCGTAGAAATAGTCACGTGGAATGTTCAGTTGAGTTGGACCCATTTCACTCATCGCACGGTCGAAGCATCGGCCTGTGTATTCCGCCATACGGTCTGGGTGCGTTACGTGTCCTTGATACTTAGTAAACTCTTGGAACATTGGAAGCTGGTTACATTCTTGGAAACCACCTAAGCCCATTGTTTTAGTGCCTGTCTCTGGCGTCACAATTACGACCGGGCTATGTGCCCAGAACGCAGCTGCAATTGCTGTTACACAGTTACTAATACCAGGGCCATTTTGCCCGATGACTACACCGTGGCGACCCGATACACGAGAATAACCATCTGCCATGTGGGCAGCGCCTTGCTCGTGTACTACTGGAACCAATCGAATGCCAGCAGGAGCAAAGATATCCATTGCGTCCATAAATGCCGACCCCATGATGCCGAACATATCGGTAACATCATTAGCAACCATAGTTTCAACGAACGCTTCTGATGGTGTCATTGTTACTGTGCCGGAAACAACCGTACGTTTTTCTTGCTCGCTCATTCTTCCATTCTCCTTGAGTTAACCAAAATTTCATTTTTCGGAATGAATTGTCTCTTTTTCGAATTCATTTTCACCTTGGTAGTAGAATTTTTGCGCGTCAACTTTTTATATTAAATTGGAACAATTCATTCTAATTAATAAAACTGGATCACATTATTGGTAGTTTTTCGTACAAAAAGTGCCGTTAACTTAACTGGAGCTGTTAATAATCGATGACATATCGCGATAGCAGCGACAAGTGATGAGCTATATAGAGGGAAATATGATGAAAGAGGCGGAATTGGTACCAACGCAGCCGGTAAGCGTGAGAGAACGCTTTGGCATCGACAGCAACCTAACGGTGATGGCATTTGAACACCCGGGTGAATATGTGCCGAAAGTCGACCCAAATTACTGTTTTGATCCTGAAGTGACGTTGGCTATATTAGCGGGGTTCACTTCAAATCGTCGTACATTGATACAAGGCACGCACGGAACGGGCAAGTCGTCTCACATTGAGCAAATTGCCGCGAGATTGAATTGGCCGTGTTTGAGGATCAACCTAGACGGACACTTAAGTCGATTGGATTTCATAGGTAAAGACAGCATCGTCATTAAAGACGGAATGCAGGTGACTGAGTTTAAAGAAGGCATTCTTCCGCAAAGCATTCAACAACCCATCGCACTGGTATTAGATGAGTACGACGCTGGTCGCCCTGACGTGATGTTTGTGATTCAGCAGTTATTAGAGCAAGACGGAAAGTACACCTCTTTAGAGCAAAACCGAGTGATCACACCTCACCCTTCTTTCCGCCTGTTTGCTACCTGCAACACGCTTGGCTTGGGTAACTTTTCAGGTTTGTATTCGGGTACTCAAGTGCTTAACCACAGTCAGTTAGATAGATGGAACATCATCGCCACGCTCAACTATTTAGATCCACAACATGAAACCAAGATCGTGTTATCCAAGCTTCCAGAGCTGAATAATGAAAGTGGCCGACAACTGGTTGAGAAAATGATCGCAACGGCAGGGTTAACGCGCAACGGGTTTCGGGCTGGCGACCTTTCAACGGTGATGTCTCCGCGAACGGTGCTCACTTGGGCTGAAAACATCCAAATATTCGATGATGTAGCCACCGCATTTAGGTTGTCATTCTTGAATCGCTGTGAAGACGAAGAGAAAGAACTGGTTAGCGAATACTATTTCCGTTGCTTTGGTGAAGCCTTGGAAACGCATACTCAAAACTATTCGCACTCGGAGTCGTAAACCATGGCCAATATTTCTTCTCAGCAGAAAAAGATCCTCGATATTGGAGTGTCTGTCGCCAGAGCAATCAGTGGTGAACTCGATCTGAACTATCGGGGAGAACGACTCTATAAAGGCAATAAGCCCTGTTATTACCAGTCTGCCCACACCAACGATCTCACCTTTGTATCTCGCCACGAGCTGAAAAACAGTAAGCTTTCGATGCAAGGCAAGATCGATTCATCGGCATTACGACTCTTGCTTTCAGATGCTGATCTTCACTACTCATTGCGACCGAAAAACGAGGTCGAACGTCTGTTATATGACTTCTGCGAGCAGGTGCGAATTGAATCGCAAGTTCCATCTTATCTAAAAGGCGTTACCACCAGCATTCAGTTCAACTTTGCGTATTGGAGCGACCAATATCATCAGAATGGCTTCACCGAATCACGAATAGGCATGTTGCTGTTTACTCTGATGCAAGTCATCCACACCCGCTTAACCGGTGTTCCGGTTTCGGAACCCATTGCTGAGACCATTGAATCGACTCGCGCCGGCATCGTGCCTACCTTCGGTCACAGCTTTAAACGCTTAAAGCAACATAGAACAGACCAAGAACAGTTTGCACACAGTGCCAATGAGCTTGCAGCCCTTGCACAAGAGTTAATCATCCAAGAACAGGAAAGTGATAACTCACCCACACCAACCGTTGAAGAAGACATCAAGCTCCTTGCACAGCTTGCCTTGATTGTTGATGGTGACATTCAAGATCAAGACGTCGATACCGACATCACAGGCAGTAGCAAGGTATTCGAGTTGTCGGGCGCCAATTATCAGGTCTTTAATTCAGAATTTGATCAAGTCATCGCCGCAGACAAACTCGTCAGGCGTACCCTATTACTCGAACTGAGGCAAAAGCTAACCGATGACATCATGGCGAGACAAGTCAACACTCGCCGTTTAGCCGCTATGCTTACTAGCTTTGTTGCCACACCACAGAGGAACCGACGTCAGGACCATTTAGAAGAAGGCATTGTTAACGCCACCACCATCACCAAGCTCGTCACATCGCCATTGGATAGCACTGTCTTTTATCAACCTGACATCGGTACATCTCATCAATGTGCCACCACATTTTTGATGGACTGCTCTGGCTCAATGCAAAAGCACAGTCACAAGCTAAGCCTACTGATTGATACAATTCTCAAATCCGTTGGACTGGCCAACATCCCTTTCGAGATTATTGGCTTTACGACCAATAACTGGAACGGTGGCAAGGTCTATCGGCAGTGGCTTAAACAAGGCCAACCAAAGCACCCGGGCCGCTTAAACGAAGTTCGGCACATCGTGTTTAAGGATTTTGATACCCATTGGAGACGTTCTCGACTTGGCATTGCGAGTCTTCGTAAAGCCGACATCTTTAAAGAAGGGATTGATGGCGAAGCGGTTCAGTTCGCGAGTCATCGATTGCAGCAGCACACCGCCCAGCGAAAGGTTTTGATTGTGTTCTCAGACGGCTGCCCGATGGATACCGCTACCAGTACCGCCAACGATCAGTTCTATTTAGATAACCATCTCAAACAGGTGATTGAACGTGAGTCGACCAAAAACGGTATTGAGATTCATGGTGTGGGAATGGGAGTGGATTTGAGCCCGTACTATCGCAGCAACATCACGTTAGATGTACAAGAGAGCTGCTTGTTTGGGCTATCTAGGAGCATATTTGAGATGCTAAAGCGTGTTTAAACAGGGAAGCTTAGGCTAGCGAATCACTAGCCTCCTTTGTCGAGAATGGTTTACGAGGAGCCAAACAACGACCATGCAGAGACAGCCATCAAATATCCGCCTATCAGCATTAACACCGTAAACACCAGCTTTCTGAGTTGATCATTAGACAACAGCGGTGGGAAACGCCGAGCAAACATTGTGACAAGCGCCACCAGAGGAACAGCAATAGCGGATAACCACAATATGCTCTGTTCCATGTCGCCCGCCGCATAGACATTGACCGTACGGGACATCGACGTACAAGCGAAAACCATCAGCAGTGTGCTTCGCACCAGATCGAGCGAAAAAGGTTGCCGATAGAGATGATAAACAATCGGTGGACCTGCCATCCCAAATAATCCCCCCGCTAACCCAGAGCTAAATCCTGAGACAAGGAAAGATACGGTTGTCGAACGGACCGTTCTAGTTTTAGGTTTAAACATAAAGCTCAAACCAGCGAACAACACCATGGCACCCAATAGCCCTCGTAGGATTTGGGTTGCCGACTCGCTCAACGCGTCCAGCAAGTACACGCCCATCGATACGCCGGGAATAATACCGATGACTAACACCACCAGAATCTTGAGTTCCCCAAGCAGTGGCTTACCCATCAACGCCACCAAGCAATTGAACAAGGTCACAATACTGACCACCCCGGCTATAACGGGTAGGGATACCAAATTAAGGCTGACCGTTAGCCCAATCACAATGATACCGAGACCAAATCCAGTGACAGTTTGGAAATAAGTACCTACCGCAATGGTGGCAAGAATGGCGAGTAAAACAGGTAACTCCATTAGCTATCCTAATTAGGTTATTTGGGGGTAAATATGAGTGCAAGATTCCGCATTAGTTTAAGCAACGAGTGTTAATACCGGAATTCAAACTCCGACTCTTCTCTTTCTTCAACATCAGCTTCAGAGTCAGCCTTAGAGTCAGATGCTTTCCCTTGCTGCGCTTGTACCGCGGTAACGGCAATGACATTAAAGATATCTTCGGCACTACAGCCTCTGGACAAGTCATTCGCTGGTTGATTCAGCCCTTGCAGCAACGGGCCAATCGCAACAGCCCCACCTAGCCTTTCCGCAAGCTTATAACCGATATTACCTGCTTCTAAGTTAGGAAATATCAACACGTTAGATTGACCTTTGACCTTTGAATCAGGCAACTTTTTCGCCGCTATTTCAGTGACAATCGCCGCATCTAATTGAACATCTTGGTCTACAGCGATTCCCAGGCAACGCTGTTTAACTATCTGCGCAGCACTGCGCACCTTGTCTACCGACTCATGTTTCGCGCTACCATTGGTAGAGAATGAAAGCATCGCCAACTTAGGCTCTTCCATTAACAATGCCTCAGCACTTTGAGAAGCGGCTACCGCGATTGATGCCAGCTCGGTTTCATTGGGGTTAATAACCAAACCACAATCGCTGAAAATCATACCGCCTTTAAGATTATGGAAAGGCTCACACAGCATCATCAAGAAGAAGCTGGACACCAACTCGCTGTCTGGCGCTGGCCCAATAATCTGCAGCGCAGCTCGCACCACATCAGACGTGGTATAAACCGCGCCATTAACTGTGCCGTCGACCAGCCCTTCCCTTACCATCAAATTGGCAAAAACAAGTGGGTCTTGAACCAGCTCTAGTGCGTCATCATAAGTCATGCCTTTGGCTTTCCTTAATGTATACAGCCGCTCAGCGAGCACCTCTTTGAGTGACGACGCCTGTGGAGAAACAATATGAATGCCAGCCAGGTTAATGTGATGCAGTTCTGCAGCAGCGATGATCGCCGATTCATCGCCTACAAGTGTGATGTGAGCGAGCTGTTTATCGATTGCCATTCTTGCAGCAGCTAGCACTCGCGGGTCCTCCGCTTCACTCAAAACAACACGCTTACGATCTAAATGAGCTTTATCAATAATCCGTCCAATCGCCCTCATCTTTAAATTCCATTTATTGAGATTAATTGTTCCATAATTTACATTTATATTATTTGAATAATAAAAAAGATCAAATTTTATTCAGATAATTGAAGAATAATGATTTGGTATGTACACTCTTAGGCATAGACATATCGCAAGGATGAATCACTGTATGCAAACAGAAACACCGCAAGTTCAAGGGGATACACCGACCCTCCGACTTTTTGCACTATTAGAGGTGATAGCGCAAAAAGACGAGTTTATTTCTCTGCAAGGTTTAGTCGAAGAGACCGGATTACCAAAACCCACGCTGCACCGAATGCTTCAGCAATTAGAAGCGGCGGGCATCATTCAAAGAGATGGCGACGAAAAGCACTACAGCTCAGGCATTCGACTAAGAAAACTTGCCGAAAACCTACTTTTGAATAGCACCATGCACAGCGCGCGACGCACTATCCTTGAGAACCTGAGAGCAGAGGTCGGTGAGAGTTGTAACCTGACGGCTCTTTCAAGTGGTGAAATCATCTATCTCGATCGTGCAGAAACTGAAGCTCCCCTTCGCTTTCACCTGCACCCCTGCTCTCGCGTTCCCGTACACTGCTCAGCTACAGGCAAGCTGTTTTTAGCGCACATGTCTAAGTCGCAGCGCAGACGATTAATTGAAAACGTGCCGCTGACTCAATACACCGTGAACACGATTACCGACTATTCGACTCTAGAGAAAGACATCGAAGAAGCAAAAATCCAAGGTTTTGCTATTGATGATGAAGAGTTTTTACCAGGCTTAGTCTGTATCGCTGTGCTGATACCCTCACCAACTGGTCAATCAAACCTAGGCCTAGCGATCCAAGCACCTGTGATTCGAGTGAAACCGGATGAAGCAATAAAATTCTTGCCCGCACTTCAAAAAGCAGCAAAAGCGCTGGCGAAAATCGAAGCTGATAATTGGAGTCAGCAGTAAGCACTTTCTTAAAGAATTTCGAAGTCCATGACTTAACTGATCATGGATTTCGAAAGCCCTACTTTGGTAAACAATGCTTGCGCAAACAAGGGCTTCAAAACTATCGAATTAACGACCACAATCTGCGACTAATCAACATTTGGTCGAAGTGATCTGAACACTCGCCAACCCGCACATCAGCAACACGTCTAAAGTAATCACGACAAAGGAATCACGATGCTAAACATTGATAACCAGCACTTACTCTCTTTTATGGTGACAGAAGCGAACAACGCAGTTGCAGTCACAAACCCAGCAACGGATGAACTCATCGGGAACGCACCGATATCATCAGAAACAGAGTTAGCGAACGCGATTGAACAAGCTCATGTAGCGCAGAAAGAGTGGGCAAAAATTCCTGCTAAATCTCGTGCTGCACTGCTTCATCGCTGGCACCAGTTGATCCTTGAAAACAAAGATGACCTTGCTCGAATCATGACAATGGAACAGGGTAAGCCGTTAGCCGAAGCGACAGGCGAAGTGGTGTATGGCGCGAGCTTCATTGAGTGGTTTGCAGAAGAAGCAAAGCGCACTTATGGTGATTCCATTCCTAGCACAGTCGCTGGCAAACGCTTGGTGACCATCAAGCAGCCTATTGGTGTCGCATGTGCGATTACGCCATGGAACTTCCCGATTGCAATGATCACTCGTAAAGCGGCTCCTGCCTTAGCTGCGGGTTGTAGCTTTGTCGTGAAACCTTCGGATGAGACACCGCTTTCTGCGTTTGCTGTGGTTGAACTGGCTTATCAAGCGGGTATCCCTAAGGATCTACTTCAAGTCGTTCTTGGTGAAAGCCCTGAACAAGTGGGCAACCTATTCACTTCGCATCCGTTGATCAAAAAAATCTCTTTCACTGGGTCGACCCGTGTGGGCAGCATTTTGATGGCTCAAGCTGCAAAAGGCATCAAACGCACCTCTATGGAGCTTGGTGGCAATGCACCTTTTATTGTGTTTGACGATGCTGACATCGACGCGGCCGTTCAAGGCGCAATGGCGTCAAAATTCCGTAATGCGGGACAAACATGTGTCTGTGCAAACCGTTTCTATGTTCACAGTAAAGTATACGATGAGTTCGTGGCTAAATTCGATCAAGCGGTTCAACAACTTAAGATTGGTAACGGCTTAGATGAAGGTGTCACCATTGGTCCTGTTGTCAGTCAGAATGCGAAGAACAACATCCAAGCATTATTAGACAGAGCGGTAGAACAAGGCGCGACACCTGTGACGCCAACTCAAGAGCTTGATGGGCTTTTCCTTCAGCCTGTCATACTTAAAAATGTGAAACACAGCATGGACATTGTTCAGCAAGAGATCTTTGGCCCAGTCGCGCCTGTGATGAAATTCGACACGGACGAAGAGCTTATCGAGATGGCCAACGATACCATTTATGGATTAGCGTCGTACTTCTACAGTCAGAACATTCATCGAGTATGGAACATCGCAGAGGCACTTGAGTACGGTATGGTGGGTATTAATGATGGCCTGATCTCAACCGAAGTCGCGCCTTTCGGTGGCGTGAAACAATCAGGTATTGGCCGTGAAGGTGCGAAAGAAGGCATCGATGAGTACATGGACATTAAGTATCTTTGCTTTGGCGGAAAATAAGGTTGGTAGTAACTAAGTTCTGGCAGTGATTAGGGCTCGGAAATAATTAAGTCTTAGTGATCACTAACCTGACCCACTTTCCACCTTTCCCTTCACAAAAATGAATCAAAAAAAAGCCGCGCTATAAAAGCGCGGCACCTTGGGCTCGGTTAAAGGGGGGGTTCTTTTTTTAGTATTTTACATTCTCTATTTTTGTTATTCAGTTGCTTCGCTATTCCTGTGCTTTCAGTTTTAGACGCATCGCGTGCAGTACTGGCTCGGTGTAACCGCTCGGCTGAGCACAGCCTTCGAATACCAACTGACACGCCGCTGAAAATGCAATGCTGTTTTCAAAGTCAGGCGCCATGTTACGGTAGCTCTGGTCGCCAGCGTTTTGCTCATCCACCACTGCGGCCATGCGCTTCATGGTTTTCATTACCTGAGCTTCCTCGCAAATGCCGTGACGTAACCAGTTCGCAATATGTTGGCTTGAAATACGCAGCGTCGCTCGGTCTTCCATCAAGCCGACATCGTTAATATCAGGTACCTTCGAACAACCAACGCCTTGATCAATCCAACGAACCACGTACCCCAGAATACCTTGTGTGTTGTTATCCAGCTCACTTTGAATATCTTGCGCAGTCAGCTTTTGGTTGCCCAGTAGCGGGATAGTAAGAATATCATCAACATTGGCTCTCACTCGCTCACGAAGCTCTTTCTGACGGCTTGGTACACTCACCTTGTGATAGTGCAGCGCGTGCAAAGTCGCGGCGGTTGGAGAAGGAACCCAAGCAGTATTAGCACCCGCTTGTGGATGTCCGATTTTCGCATCCATCATCTTCGCCATGTTGTCTGGCTCTGGCCACATACCTTTACCAATCTGGGCTTTACCTTGCAGGCCACAAGCTAAGCCAAGATCAACGTTTTGATCTTCGTATGCGCCAATCCAAGTCATGGTTTTCAGCTGTGTTTTAGGAGCGAATGGTCCCGCTTCCATACTGGTGTGAATCTCATCACCCGTTCGGTCTAAGAAACCTGTGTTGATGAACACAACACGATCTTTAGCCGCTCGAATACATTCTTTAAGGTTAACCGAAGTACGACGCTCTTCGTCCATGATGCCAACTTTGATCGTGAATCGATCTAGCCCTAATGCATCTTCAATGCGACCAAACAGCTCATTGGTGAACGCGACTTCTTCAGGACCATGCATCTTAGGTTTTACAATATTGATGCTGTTCGCGGTCGAGTTTTGGTAAGCACTGTTGCCTTTTAAATCATGCATCGCGATTAGCGAAGTGATCATGCCATCCATAATGCCTTCAGGCACTTCATTGCCTTCGGCATCAATAATCGCAGGGTTGGTCATCAGGTGGCCGACATTACGGATGAACAACATGCTGCGGCCTTTTAGTGAAATCTCACCACCCGTCACGCTGGTGTATTGGCGATCTGGGTTAAGGTTACGAACAATGGTTTTGCCGTTTTTCTCTAGTGATTCTTGTAGATCACCTTTCATCAAGCCTAACCAGTTACGGTAAGCCAATGCTTTGTCTTCACCATCAACTGCAGCAACCGAGTCTTCGCAATCCATAATGGTTGTTAGAGCGGCTTCGACTAATACATCTTTAATTCCCGCCACATCGACGCTACCAATCGGTGCGCTCGGGTCAATTTGAATTTCGATGTGCAGATTATTGTGTTTAAGAAGAATGCACGAAGGGGAACTTGCGTCACCTTGATAGCCAATGAACTGGTCGCTATCAATGAGAGTGACTTCTTCGCCGTTATCGAGTGTCGCTATTAATTTATTGCCGATGCTAGCGTTACTGATGCTGTATTTAGTGACGTCTTTATGGGAGACGCCGTTTAATGGCGCTGCGTCATCAAGGAACTCGCGAGCATAAGTCACGACTTTAGCACCACGGGCTGGGTTAAAGCTTCCGCCCTTTTCCGCGCCATCACTTTCACTGATCACGTCCGTTCCGTAGAGCGCATCATATAGGCTGCCCCAACGCGCATTGGCTGCGTTAAGTGCAAAACGTGCGTTCATGATTGGCACCACAAGCTGCGGCCCTGCTTGTGTTGCGATCTCAGGCTCTACGCTCGCTGTCGTCACTTGAAAGTCATCGCCTTCAGGAACCAAATAACCGATCTGCTGTAAGAACTGTTTGTACTCCACAGGATCGAGCGTTTGCCCAGCACGCTCTTGGTGCCAAACGTCAATTTGATGTTGAAGATCTTCACGCTTGATAAGCAATGCGCGATTTTTTGGAGCCAAATCTTCAAGGATGGTTGCAAATGATTGCCAAAAGTCTTCAGCGACAATGCCTGTTCCAGGAATCACCTGCTCATTAATTAATTGGTAGAGGGTGCTATCAATGTTCAAGCTTCCCTGTTGAATACGACTGCTCATAAAATCTCTCTCAAACTAATTTATGGCTACTCAATAAATTTTCGTGACTAGCTCAAATTTACTTTACTGACTTAAACTTACTTAACGGACATGAATTTAGCTAATTTATGCCGGTTATATTGGATATTCATATAAAAAATACCCTAAAAACTGTGTTATTCCGTTACTCCACTCTCGATTTCGTTAGCGACACTTTTAATCAAACGACGCATCCACTGGTGGTCTGGATTGGTTTGCAATAATGGACTCCACGCCATTTTCACTTCAAACGGTTCAATCGCAAATGGCGCGGGTTTGATCAACAGCCTTGGATTATTTCGCTGCAATTGCGCGGCTTTGGTTGGAATGGTCAGGATCAGATTCTTCTGTTGAGCGAAGAGAATGGCTGATAGGTAATGTCGAGTAAACACCGTAATATTGCGTGTTTTTCCGATACGAATAAGTGCTTCATCTATCCAACCGAGCTTTTGTGCTTCACTTGGATTTATCCCCACCCCCGTTCCCATACCTGTCTTACTTACCCAGATATGTTGCGCCTTTAAATAGGACAAAATATCGAAGTTGTCGGCTATCGGGTTGTCACAACTAAATAGACAAGAAAACCCGTCGTGCCAAAGGCTCATCTGGTGAAACGACTGAGGAATATCGTCAAATCGGTTGATAATTATATCAACAGTACCTTGCTCTACATCCTGATAACTCACGTCACTTGGCGTCATGATATCCAGTCGTATTTTCGGTGCGATTTCACTTAACCTTTTCAGAAGAGGTTGAATAATGGTCGATTCTGCATAGTCACTCGCCATGATACGAAATACGCGTTCACTGTCTTCTGCATTAAACTCTGCGGTCGGCTGCAGTGTCTTTTCTACATTTGCCAGGATGTTTCGAATCAGTGGCTGCAACTTATGTGCGCGTTCGGTTGGTATCATCCCTTCACTGGTTCTCACTAATAGCGGGTCCTCAAAGAGATCACGCAATCGGCGAAGGCCATTACTCATGGCTGGCTGAGTAATACCCAATTGATTTGCTGCTCGTGTAACGTTTCTTTCACGTAGCAACATGTCTAAATACACAAGTAAATTAAGGTCTATACGAGCAATATTCATAAGAAAAATACCGAATATAATAACTATAAATTAACAAAATTATCACATGCGTGGTTATTCTTTGTCCATAGCAAAGTTTTAATCCAAGCCAATTTGGCAACCATACCCCACGTGAAACTAAGGAATAGTTATGTCGCAAATTACACAAGATATCGAAATGATAGAAGTTGCAAAAAGCGCTGCAGGTGCTCCATGGGATGCAATTAATGCTGAATCTGCTGCTCGTATGCGAGCTCAAAACAAATTCAAAACAGGTCTGGATATCGCGCAATACACGGCAGATATCATGCGTGCGGATATGGAGGCTTACGACAAAGACAGCTCTCAATACACTCAGTCTCTGGGTTGTTGGCATGGTTTCATCGGCCAACAAAAACTGATTTCTATTAAGAAGCACTTTGATGGCAAGACTGACCGTCGTTACCTATACCTTTCTGGTTGGATGGTTGCTGCACTTCGCTCTGATTTTGGTCCACTTCCAGACCAATCTATGCATGAGAAAACATCGGTTGCAGGCCTAGTAGAAGAACTATACACATTCCTGCGCCAAGCTGATGCACGTGAACTGGGTGGTTTATTCCGTGAGCTAGACGCTGCACGTGAAGCGGGCGACGTTAACCAACAAGACCTTATCCAAGACAAAATCGACAATCACGTAACACACGTGGTGCCAATCATCGCCGATATCGATGCAGGTTTTGGTAACGCAGAAGCGACCTACCTAATGGCTAAGCAGATGATTGAAGCAGGCGCATGTTGTCTACAAATTGAAAACCAAGTTGCCGATGAGAAGCAATGTGGTCACCAAGACGGCAAAGTAACGGTTCCACACGCTGACTTCCACGCAAAACTTCGCGCACTTCGTTACGCTTTCCTTGAACTAGGCATCGACAACGGCGTTATTGTTGCTCGTACCGATTCTCAAGGTGCTGGCCTAACAAAAGAAATCGCAGTAGTGAAAGAGCCGGGCGACCAAGGTGATATCTACAACTCATACCTAGATGTTGAAGAGATCGATGTTGCAGATATGGCAGAAGGCGACGTTTGCTTTAACCGTGACGGCAAGCTAGTTCGACCTAAGCGTCTACCTTCAGGCTTATACCAATTCCGCCAAGGTACTGGTGAAGACCGTTGTGTATTCGACTGTATTGAAGCAATCAACGCGGGTGCTGACCTACTATGGATTGAGACTGAGAAGCCACACATCGGTCAAATCAAAGAGATGATGGACGGCGTACGTGAAGTTCACCCTAATGCGAAGCTGGTTTACAACAACTCTCCATCATTCAACTGGACGCTAAACTTCCGCCAACAAGCATACGATGCGATGGTAGCAGAAGGTAAAGATGTTTCAGCTTACGACCGTGCTAGCCTAATGAGTGCTGAATATGACGAAACTGAATTGTCTAAACGAGCTGATGACAAGATTCGCACATTCCAAGCGGATGCATCTCGTGAAGCGGGTATCTTCCATCACTTGATTACTCTACCGACTTACCACACTGCAGCGCTGTCTACTGACAACCTTGCAAAAGAATACTTCGGTGACCAAGGCATGCTGGGCTATGTTGCAAATGTTCAGCGCAAAGAGATACGCCAAGGCATCGCTTGTGTTAAACACCAAAACATGTCTGGTTCAGACATCGGTGATGATCACAAAGAATACTTCGCGGGTGAGAATGCACTAAAAGCCGCGGGTGAAGCGAATACGTCTAATCAATTTGATTAACCGCTAACGCTAAAGCCTCCCCCGCCCTTCTCTCTTACTTAGGTAAGATCCGGGGGAAGGCTTTGAGATAAAGCTTGTACTGCCAGCTTTATCTCAAAGCCTCAGATTTGTGTTCCACACCACGGTTAACCGAACAACTTCTGTTTAAGCTAACTGTATACATATTTGTTCAGATTCCTATTTGTTGAGATTTTTATTTGTTGAGAGTGCCTATGACTTCAATACCTACACACCTACAAGATGCAAAAACACTGTTATCAGAGAATGGTTTCGCGACGGGTGATACTTGGTATCACGGCACATCTTCAGCTTTATTGGCTTCTATTCAAGGCCAAGGTTTAAAACGTTCTGGAGACAAAGCGCTCAACGAAGCAGCTTCAAAAACTATGGCGACCATCGGCAACAACTACACCGAATCGGTTGAGCCAGTGTTTCTCACCCAGAGCAAAGAACTGGCATATTACTGGGCTCAACAAACCGTTCGTGAGCGAGGCGTTCGCTTCGAAGGTGAAGAACAGCCTATCGTATTAGCGGTAAACTTATCTGAAAAGCAACGTCCCAAAGTAAGACCGGACGTAGGAGCAATGAGTCTATTGATGATGAGTGTGGGCGAGCAATTCATGTCTCACCTCACTGAAATTTATCAAGCCAATAACATTGCAGGCCCCGACATCGAGCTTCGCACTGCTGATCGCATGGACTACCTCAATAAACTCGGTATGGCCTACATTGATGAAGACATCAGCCGTGCTTGTGTTCAGGAGTTAGCTGAGCCCGAGTTGGCCGACTGAAAACGTTCAACAAATCAGTCTTCTTAAAAACAAAAATGGCTCCCAATACGGAGCCATTTTTATTTGCTATAAGCCTATCTCACAAGATACAGACGCATCTAGATTATGAGCACAGAAGACCTTTCTGTGCAGGTTGCGTCATTTCGATGTCACCTTGTAGAGAACGGTAAACGATGGTGTTCCACACTTCACCATTATCCATTTCAAACTCAATAGCGTAATTCAAACCCGCGACAACCTGAGTTCGAACACTCAAGATCTGCTTGAGCTCAGCTGAAGTGTTCATTTGGCTAAGAACTGCGTTTAAAGCTTGCTTGGCTTCTGGTGTTATCTCACTTTTCGACCAACCACCCGTCAGGTTTTTAGTGCTGCAGATGGGGTTCGCATTCTCTTGCGGTTGAGTTGGTACCTCTGATTTCTGACTACACCCAGCTAACGCCACGACACTAAACAAGGTTGCTGTTCCAAGTAATGATGTTAATCGTACGTTCTTCATAAATTCTCTCTACCTCAATCATTTACGAGGGATTACTCGCAATAATGTTTCATATGCAGGCAAGCTTAAACCTCGAATGTCATCACTTCATCAGAGATTATGGTGTAACTACTCTATAAACACAGGAGATTGTCAGGAAAACAAGACGAGCACTGGAGCTCTGCTTTTATCCACCTGATATTTAAATCATTAAAATGAGTAGCGAGAGAATAAGCGAGTAATAATACAGACATAATTAATCAGATAATTACATACTTCACACCAAAAACATTCCTATCACGATTAATAAGATGAGCTCATCTTGATGTGGATTATGATATTGGTTCAAAAAATAGATATTTGAAATTATTTTATAAATCCAAAAGTTTATGCTCGACTTAATCATGTCTGATTTTAAAACTGTGATCCAACCCTACAAGTTGTTGATAATAATGTATTTTGTTCATCTTTGAATTCATTCAAATATGGAAAATCTTTATTGTTGAGGGTGAGTGCAAGTAGTAAAATCTCGCCCGATTATGCAACTTACTTCTCACACCATGGACACAAGTAAAGTTACGATTGGCTCTCTCAAAGTAACGTAACTTCAAACACATACCTAAAATCAGTGTCCTATAGATAGTGCAGATCAAATAAAAATAATTATATAAACCTAGGCTAGGTTAAACATGAAATTAACGTCGTCTTTAGGCTCACTGTTGGCTAGCAGTCTGTCTATCGAAATAAAACAGCGAGCGCTGATAGAGCTCGTCATCAGCACTTATCAGCCACATGAGCGCACTGAGCTTTTTCAAAGCGTGACTGAATATCGTAGAAGCCAATTAGAATTGCTTTTCCCAGAGCATCAAAACAAAAGCTACTCTGTATTGTTTGAGGTGATGGACTACCGCGATCTGATTCTGCGCTATCCAAATACACTATCTGCAGAGATTGCTCTTCTAGAGCAGGCTGTAGGGCAGTGCTATATGCATTGGCTAGATTTCTGGTGTGAGTGTGAAATTGCTGCGATCAAAGCAAAATCTCCATTAAATCCAAGCTCCATTTCTCATGTCGACCTCCCTATCAATGACAGTGCTTATTACGGTGCGATCATCGAACAGATAGAACATGAGCCACTTTTGGTACAAACACCGAGTCACCCACAAGGAATGCCAATCAGCGATGCCATTGCTTTAAGCAATCTCGAGGTGTTCATCAAGGGCGAGAAATGGTTTGAGATGCTGCCTTTATTACACCTTTCTCAGGCAGGTAAGCATTTTATTCTGCTCAAGCATCCAGTCGATGAAGCCTTTCCAACACTGGTTTCCTCTGCGCTGATTCAAGACTGGTCTAAGAATGACACTTGGCTAAGTTACGCACCGCCGTTCAGCAATGAGCAATGGCAATACTGTTTACCCAATTACGGCTGCGATGAACTCGCAGGGTTACAACTTTTCACACCGCCTACACTGTCAAAATGTTACTCTCTCCCAGAATTTGACCAACAATTCCAGTTACAATTGTCCGACAAAGATGCCCTGTGTGAGGTGTTACGTCTGACAGTCAGTGGCAATACCCAACAAAAGCTCTATTTCCTCTACCTTTCTCAAAAAGAGCTGGTGAGTGTGTTACACCAAATAGGCTATAAGATTGGCTTCACTATTATCGAGCAACCTTTCATGCTTCAGTTTTATCAAACCATTGATTCCAATGCATACTTCCATTCTGGATATTGCGAATTAAATGACGATGGCACGACAATTTATCGTGGATTCTGGAATTTTGAGATGATGGTAAAAACGTTCAATAATGTCGATTTTCGAAGCTACAAACGCGCAGTGCGAGAAAGCAGAAAGTCATTAGAAAAGTCGCGCTCGGCAGGAAAAACTAGCTCGGTGAAAAAGGATGAACATGTTTGATTTCGGCCTAGAGGCGATCATCTATGCAAAAGCAATCACACTGCTTGCAACCGTGGCTGTGGTTGTCATGTGGTTGTTCTATTACTGCTATCGCCTGAAACAGAAGAACGAAGTGATCGCAGGGACACACCATGCCCCTTACATCGCGTATTCGATCTGCATTGTTGCGTGGATCAGCAGTAACGCTTATTTCCATACCGACTTATTACCGGAACTTGGGGCCTCGGCCGCCGTGTTCGCCGCAAAGTTTGCCAACCTCGCCTCGTTCTTTGCGTTTGCCTTTGCCTATTACTTCTCGTGCAAACTCGCCGCTGAACAACGTAATGGTAAGGTTCATGTGTGGCAGCAAGCCATTTTCGTCACTCTGACCGTCTACTCCTTCTTTATCAATTTAAGTCCGGGGTTAACCGTTGAACACGTCACCATTGCAGGCCCAAGCCAGTTCGTGATTGAGTTTGGCCCGCATACGCCGTACTTCTTTATTGGGATGATTAGCTTTGTAGTGCTAACACTACTCAACCTGGTGGCCATGCGCGCCAACAGCAGCAAGCTAACTTTAGCCAAAACCAACTATATGATCGCCGGCATTTTAGTCTTCATGCTGTCTACTGCGACGATCCACCTAGGCATGACCTACTTCTTGCGTGATTTCTCGCTCACTTGGCTGCCACCAGCTTTGTCGATAAGTGAAATGTTGTTCGTTGGCTATGCCCTGCTGACCTCGCGCTTCTACAGCGTGAAATACCTGGCGTACATGAGCCTAAATGCGATGTTGGTTTGTGCTATTTTGGTGATCCCTTTTGGCGCGATATTTATCCCGCTGACAGACGACAGTCAATGGCTTGTTGCTATCCCAATCTGCGCGATTATCGGCATCACGTGGCATGTTCTCTACAAGCGCGTAAGCCACTACGCCTCGTTCTTTGTCTACGGAAACAAGAAAACGCCAGTACAACAGATCCTCTCACTAGAAGACGATTTCAAGCTGTCGATTGATGATGCAATGCGTCGATTAGGTAGCCTATTGCAGATTCCCGAAGACAAGTTGCGTCTGGTGAACAGCAACTACAACGAAACCTTCTACGAAGATTACCTGTCTACCAACAAGTCCGTTTTAGTGTTCGATGAGCTGTCTCAGGAGCTTGATTACACCGCACCAGCCAAGCGCTCGATAAAAGCCCTATATGACAAGATGAGCTCAAACGACACCGCTTTGGTGATGCCTTTATTTGGTCAGGGGAAATCAGTCACGCACTTATTGGTCTCATCACATAAGAGCAACGATAAGATGTTCTCTAACGAAGAGATCTCTGCACTGCAAACCTTGTTAACTCGTGTACAAAGCACCATTGAAGCCGATAGACGCATTCGCCAAAGTCGCGCGCTTGCTAATTCTATCGCACACGAAATGCGTAACCCGCTGGCTCAAGTGCAGCTGCATTTTGAGGTGTTAAAACAGCACATTGATAACCAAGCCCCAGCTAAACAAATCCTAAAGGATATTGAGAATGGCCAAGCGGCGATTCAACGCGGGCGACAACTGATTGATATCATCCTGCGCGAAGTCAGTGACAGTACGCCTGAACACGGCCCTGTGGCCATGACCTCTATCCACAAAGCCGTAGATCAAGCCGTAAGCCACTATGGTTTTGAGAATGAAAAGATCATTGAACGCATTCGTTTACCACAACACGCTGATTTTGTAGCAAAGCTCAATGAAACCTTATTCAATTTCGTTATTTTCAACCTGATACGTAATGCAATCTATTACTTTGATTCTTATCCAGAAAGCCAAATTGAGATCAGCACCAACACAGGGCCTTACGAGAACGTTCTGATATTCCGAGATACCGGCCCTGGCATTGACGAAGCCATTGCACATAAGATCTTTGATGACTTCTTCTCTTACCAAAAAAGCGGTGGTAGCGGCCTAGGGCTTGGCTATTGCCAACGTGTGATGCGTTCATTTGGCGGCCGAGTTGAGTGCCACTCTAAACTTGGGGAGTTTACTGAGTTCCACCTGTACTTCCCGGTAGTACCCAATGCACCCAAAGCAGACGCACTTCGTACGCCTTACTTCAATGATTGGAAAAGTAATCAAACTGCAACTGAAAACAAAACCAACGCTGAAGCTAAGCCAAATAACCCGCCAGAAACGCAAAGTTCAGAGCCAACAAGTACGCTAACCCCAGAGAACCATTTGGCTCCAACCGTGCTTATCGTCGATGATAAAGAAGTGCAACGCACGCTTGTTCAGATGTACCTGAGTCGACTTGGCGTAAATAGCTTACAAGCTAAAAACGGCGAGAATGCCGTCGAGCTGTTCAAAACACACAAGGTCGATTTGATCTTAATGGACGTACAAATGCCGATAATGAATGGTTTTGACGCAAGCCAAATCATCAAGGCACGCTCTCCTCAAACGCCAATCATTGCTTTGTCTGGCGAATCAGGACAGCACGAGTTAGATATGATCAGCAAGTTGATGGATGGTCGCCTAGAGAAACCAACCTCCTTGAACGTGCTGCAACACGTGCTCGA
Organism: Vibrio sp. 10N.222.49.C9; assembly: GCF_041474985.1. Lineage (NCBI taxonomy): Bacteria > Pseudomonadati > Pseudomonadota > Gammaproteobacteria > Vibrionales > Vibrionaceae > Vibrio > Vibrio sp. 10N.222.49.C9. The sequence goes on from NZ_JBFRVD010000020.1 coordinate 85,318, forward strand.
TAACTGGCTTGAAAAAGACTGGGCGTCGAATGCTCCCAAAGAAACCGAAGATGAAGAGTAAATTCAGGAAAACACGAATCGCCATTTTTCCAGTTGATTACTGTCTGCCTCACAACTTTCCTTTAATTATTCATCAAAAAGCCAGCCGAACAAGGCTGGCTCTATCAGAACTAAACGCTCTAATTAATCTAAAAGTGAACGAACATAATCAGCGATTTCTTGGTTTTGGCAATGCTCAAAGAAGCATTGTTGGAAACGTTCGCTGCCAACCGCTGTTTTCACTAGATCTTGGTCGATGGCTCTCAGAGAATCAATAAAGTTATCTTTTACCACCGCCGCTTTCACTTCATTCAAAATTGCTGCATTACGTTGCTGTGGTTCTGCACGCTCTAGTGGATACCCATTACCACGCTCGCCTGTGAACGCTTTTTCAAAGATATAACGAATGTTGAGTTCACCTGCCCAGCCAAAGCCTTTAGCAAAAGCGAGAGCGAGAGCATTGCCGTTGTTGATTTGGTTAAACAAGAAAGCATCTGATGGCTCTAGGCAGTAACCACAAACCACACCCGGGTGCAGGTTCAGTGACATCAAAGCACCTTGCCCTGTTCCACATCCCGTCACAACAAAGTCCACAGCCTTTGAGTTGATCAGAATACTGGCCATGATACCTAAGTGGATATACGTTAAGTGGTGATCATTCTCGTCGGTCATACCTAAGTTGAAAACATCGTGACCAATGCCACCCGCCACTGACTCTAGCTCAGCTGCAACCATGGCATTTTTACCTGCCTGACTGTTTTCCATCATTAAAGCGATTTTCATTTATCTTCTCCTGCAAGATTGCTGCAAACTCAAAATTTAGAATAAAAAACCAACTAGCGTGCTAACCAACCACCGTCAACAGCAATGGTATAGCCATTAATGTAATCCGATGCTGATGATGCTAAGAACACACAAGGACCTGCGATATCTTGCGGTTTACCCCAACGTTCAGCCGGAATACGCTCAAGAATCGCTTGATTACGCTCAGCATCTTCACGCAGAGCTTGAGTATTGTTCGTTTCCATATAACCGGGGGCTATCGCATTCACGTTGATATTATCGCGCGCCCATTCGTTCGCCATCGCACGTGTCACGCCCATCACAGCACTTTTTGAAGCCGTATAGGAAGGAACTCGAATGCCACCTTGGAATGAGAGCATCGATGCAATGTTAATGATCTTTCCGCCAGTACCTTGAGCCTTAAATTGCTTTGCAACAGCCTGAGACATAAAGAACACCGTCTTGGTGTTCACGTTCATTACGTCATCCCAATCTTGCTCTGAGAACTCAATAGCATCTTGGCGGCGAATAATTCCTGCATTGTTCACGAGAATGTCGACTTGGCCAAACTCAGCCAAAGTGCGCTCTATAACCCCTGGAATGCACGCTTGCTCGAGAAGATCAGCACTCACGTTTAGGAACGAATGACCTGCTGCACTCATTTTCTCAATAGTCTCTTCAGGCTCTGTTCGGTTAACACCGACAACCTTACAACCGGCTTCCGCTAGGCCTAATGCAATACCTTGCCCAAGCCCCGTGTTACAGCCCGTCACTATCGCTACTTTACCTTCCAGACTGAATGACTCTAAGATCATGCTCGCTTCCTCAATTACATTGGATTCATTGCGTATCGTTATTACCAATAATTAAATCATACAATAAGATGTAAATACGAGAGCGACGTTGTAGAAGTTCGATCTTGCACCAAAATCAGTCGAACAAGTGAAACGGCACCACAAACTAAATGAATAGGGGAAAGTGATTTGAAGACGAGAAACCTATAACCCACTATGAACAATGAGTTCGAAGATCACCCAAACCAGATATTTTAGGGATTTGGCAACAATTCCATGATTTAAAAGAGTAAAAGGGTTATACATAATAATGTGTTATCTAAATTACTGAAATTATCATGACGCTCAAAGAGATCCTTAAAATTCCCAATGTCCTCTACTTCTTGATGTTTAGAAGCAGCTACTTTGCGCGTTTTTACTACCCTATATTCACACTACTTTATTTAGATTACGGGTTAACCCTGTCTCAATTCGCGATGCTCAATGTAGTTTGGGCGGCCACCATTGTGCTTGCTGAAGTACCGTCGGGTGCATTCGCCGATACCTTAGGCCGCAAGAAACTGGTGGTGCTGTCTTCGATTGTGATGTTTGTTGAGATCGCAATGATCGCCTTAGTGCCAACCGGAAACCCCGACTTGGTGTTCATAGTCTTTCTGATTAACCGGATTCTCAGTGGCTTAGCGATGGCACTGGCCAGCGGCGCCGACGAGGCATTGGCTTACGACACCTTAAAAGAACAAGGTAATGAAGAGTTGTGGCCGCGAGTGCTGCAAATCCAGCTTCGTGTCGCCTCAACGGTCGGTATCTTTGTCACGCTGATTGGTGCGGCGATGTACGACGTGAACTTTATGACGAACATCTTTCATTTCCTTGGACTAGCCGAACCAGAAAGCACTAAAGACCTGATGCGTATTCCTGTGTTCGCCACCCTATTTGTAGCGATGATCGCCATCTATGCCGCGATTAATATGCGCGAAGAGAAAAAGGTGATGCCAAGCGACCAAACCAAATTGGCAACCACCATCTCAAGTCTTAAATTGACGATCGATGCGGGTAAATGGGTATTCGCTACACCTTACGTGCTGTTCATCTTGCTCTACTACAGCCTATTCGAACACACCTCACGCATGTTCCTAACCATGAACAGCCAATACTATCTGGCGATTGATATTCCAATTATCTACTTTGGTTTTATTGGTGCGGGTATAAGTTTGCTTAAGATTATATTGGCAGGACAAAGCCGAAGATTAGCAGAGAGTATTGAGCCTAAAACCTTCATTGTGGTCATGGGTTTAGCAAGCATGGCGACTTATTACTGGATCAGTTTAGGTTGGTCGATTTACGGGGTCATTCCGGCGTTGGTGTTAATCTTTATCATCATGACGATGAACATTTTCATCAGCTACCACCTGAATAAAAAGACCGAATCGCACAACCGAGCCACCGTTCTTAGTTTCAAAGGTTTAATGTTTAACCTCGGATACGGGCTGATCGGGATCTTGTACGCTTACTACTATAAGTTGGTGTCTCAGGGCTTCACCGAACAAGAAATAGAACAGAACCTTGCCTTCTTGGCCTCACTGTCTTCGTTTTTCTATTACTTCACCTTACTGTTCATTTCGATCAGCGCGCTGTTCTATTTCAAAAACAAGAAACAGCCGATCTTCTGAAGAAAGCATCGAACTGTTGAAGATATCTCTACTGCCGAATAGAGAATCAAGGTGAGCCTGTGGCTATAAACAGATAATGACACTTCTTATCAAGTGATTTTTTGTTAGTATCACCACCAAATTACATAACACATGGACGCGTCATGTCTTTTAGTTGGATAGCCTTTACTCTCCTTGCCGCCTTTAGCCAATCTTGGCGCAATGCCTTTCAAAGTAAATTAAGTGGCACCATGAGCGTGGCTGGCGTAACGTTAGCGCGATTTATTTGGGCTAGCCCTATCGCCCTTATTTACCTCTGCGCCCTCTATCAATGGCAGCCCGTATCCGCACCGGATTTTTCGGGTGAGTTTGTTTTCTATATTGTTGCTGCCGCCATCATGCAGATCCTCGCGACCGGCTTAATGGTGATGCTGTTCAAGCTCGAAAACTATGCGATAGGCGCAGGCTTAGCCAAGTGTGAAGCCCCCGTATCTGCTGTGCTATCCGTATTGTTTTTTGGTACTGCTTTGACACTAACAGGTTGGGTCGGCGTACTTATTGGTACTTTAGGCGTGCTAATCATGAGTAGCGCTTCTGGCTGGCGAAGCTTGTCCCCGAAAGTGTTCTTATTAGGTATGGCGTGTAGCACCGCCTTTGCTTTAACGTCTCTTTGGGTACGGGAAGCAAGTTTGAGCATAGGGTTGCCCTTCCCTCATAGCGCTGCTTGGGTGCTGTTCCTCGTCATTTCCCTTCAGACAGTGATTATCTGTACGTATCTCTTTTTCAGAGAACGCGACACGCTGCGCCTGATATTCAAGAAGTCGAAACTAGTCATCATGACAAGCTTAGCGAGTGTTATCGGTTCTCTGGGTTGGTTTAGCGCGATGTCGCTTCAAGCCGTGCCGTACGTAAAGACACTCGGGCAAGTCGAAGTGATCTTCATGGTGTTGATATCCTATTTCTGGTTAGGGCAAAGCATCGCGCGCAAAGACATTCTTGCGCTCATCTTGCTTTCTATCGCAGCAGTATTGGTTATGTGGCAGTGACGAGCTCGTTAATATGACTAGGACAAATTGAAGTCATATTGCGACCGTTTGTTTTCGCTTGATATAACGCTTTGTCGGCTCGGCTAATAAACCCATTCCAACTCTCATGCGGGTGAAGCTGAGCAACACCAAAACTCGATGTCAGAAACATCTCATGTTCTTGTACTGCTGATACCTCTGAAATAGACAATCGTAACTTGCAGGCAATAACCTGAGCTTGTTGGAAATCGACATTAGGCAATAAAATCATTATCTCGTCTCCGCCAAAACGAAACGCACTGGCTTTAGGCGATGTTTTTATCGCACTTTGAACCATTTCAGCAAAAGACTTGATCACGAGGTCACCTACAATGTGTCCGTGTTGGTCATTGATCGACTTAAAGTTATCAATATCCATCATAATGGCACTAACAGGTGCAGTTTCCGCCTGCTTCATGATAACTGGAACCATCTCATCTAATGCTCTGCGGTTTCCCAGTACCGTTAGAGGATCGCTGTAGGACAGCTCGTGAATAGAACTAAGCAACCTTGCGTTAATCAGCCAAAGCATTGTAAAGCTCATCGACACAATAAGAACGATGCTCACTAAAAAGGCAAGTTGATGAATGAGAGTGGCCGCCATGAAATCCTGGAGCTCAGCGGAAAATAGTGTCACCACAACTCGAAAAACCATAAACCCGCCATATATCGTAAATGACAAGGCCATCATCCGAATACCTAGAGTCAAGTCATCACGCCGGCCCTTTAATACCGCAAAGGCAGTGCAAAGAGTCACAAAAGCCAGATATAAACTAATGAGGATAATTCGAGCCTTTATGGAAGGCTCATAGAACGTGAAGTAAATAAAACATGGCAAAAGAGCCAACATCATTAGACTACTGAGGTAGGTGCATTTGAGAGAGTATTCTCGAAACAGACATAAGCTATACAAGGCGAGATGAAAACCAAGCGCAATGACCATATTGGCACCAATAACGGTGACCCAATCAGGGAACTCCCCTCTTAGGCTCAACATCAACGGCCCAGTTCCGATAACAAATATTGAAATGGAAAAGATTGAAAGCCCTTTAATGGACTGTTGAGTGAATTGAAATAACAACAAGCCAATACAGTAAATGAAAGAGAACAAAATAATAATAAAATTAAGTGTTCTCATATCCAGCGAAAAACCATCCATGATTTTCTATCTTCCATACGCAACCAAATTTCAACATGGTCAATAATCATGCAAACCACAAAAACATTCACCATGTGAATCTTTTTATTTTATAAAAAAAGGGGGTAGATCACATATGCGGAGATTTTTATCGCATGAGTCCATGATATGGATAGGCATGTAACACTCGCCCCCATAGAGTTTTATCGCATCACTGAATCTACAGGCTTCTGCACTCGTTACTTGGTTGAATGACGACTGTCTGGCATTATGCGCCCAAGAAATCTCTAGGGCTGTTGACCTTAGTTATTATACAGCAAAGAATGAACGAAGGTAGTCAGTGGTAGAAAACAGCCAACAATTAAGTGACCGTTACGACGAACATGGTTACTTTGTTATCAGAAATTATTTCAATGAAGCTCAAATTGCATCGCTTAGAAAAGTCGTGCTGAAATTTCATGAATCATGGAAAGCAGACAACGAAGAATTCTATAAAGAAGAAGCATTTAACTCGTCTTTAATTACGGGAAGCGAGTATTTGCCTGCCGACGATAGAAGCGTGCTTTTCGACTTCATAAGCTCGAAACAAGTGATGGATGTGGTTGATGCGGTGATTCCGAACAAGCCGGCATTCATGAATACACAGCTGTTCTTCAACCCAGTAAACCCGCAGCAAAAAGACTTCTGGCATCGTGACTGTCAATACGACTACGACATTGATGACCAGATGAAAGTCATCATGGAAACCCAAGTATTGCATCTGCGAGTGCCCCTTTTTGATGAGCCCGGCATGGAACTTATCCCCGGCACGCACAAACGTTGGGATAACGAAGAAGAGTACAATGTTCGCCAAGAAGAAAACGGCAAAGTGAGCAGCGATGACATCTCTGGTGGTAAGCAGATACCGTTAGCCGCAGGTGACTTATTGGTGTTTTCAGCGGATATGATCCACCGAGGCCGATATGGCTTGGATCGTTTGGCTTTGGATATTTTGATCTTCGATTCGGCGGCAGACTATGTCGACTACGTTGATGACGACTGTTTACCGACGCCAGCTATGTTAAGCAATATTAGCGACCCAAGGTTGTTTATGAACACGCTACACTTAAAATCAATGCAGTACTCATAATCCATAAAGGTGCCCAAACTATGACTGACACTAAGCAAAATACCCGAATTAGCCAGTTCCGTTTCGGTCAGCCAAAAGAATCTCTCAAGTTAGAACATGTCGCTTTAGGGGTACTAGACAAAGATAAAGTTCGCGTACAAATTGAAGCGACTAACATCAACCCTAGTGATCTGTTGTCGATTTATGGTGTGGGCCAATACAAACATAGCCATCAGCCGCCGAGAGTACCGGGATTTGAAGCGGTAGGAAGGATTGTAGAATCCAGCAGTGCTAAGTTTATAGTGAATCAACGAGTGCTTGTGGCAACCAGTGGAACATGGCAGAACTATGTCGATGTATCACCAGATGATCTGTTCCAAATTCCTCAACATTTAGACAATGGCTACGCCTGTCAGTTGTACATTAATGCGCTAACCGCATGGGTGCTAACGACAGAAATAGCCAAGCTGACCCAAGAGGATGTGTTGATCATCAACGCGGGCAGTTCAGCCATCGGTAAGATCTTCTCCCAGTTATCAGCATCACTCGGCTTCAACATCATTGTCGTTACATCACAGCAGACACAATACCCTGCCACTTCCTGTTGGGTGATAGATGCGAACGCTGATCTAGTTTCTCAAATTAAGGCATTAGGCTTGCCTATGCCAACCGTTGCCTTTGATGCGATTGGCGGCTCACCCGGAACCGATCTTGTTCACACCCTTGGCAACAACGGGCGCTTTATCAACTATGGGACGCTGTCGTTGGATTTTTACGAGCCACGCTTCTTTGAGTACGCGAAAAACCAACACATCGATTTCAGCACCTTCTTCTTGCGTTATTGGGAGGAAGCAGAAGGTAAAGATGTTCGCCGTGATAAGTTCACGACCATGCTAGATCACTTCATCACAAACGACATTCAGCTCGACGTTGACCGCTATCTACCATTCGATGAAGTGCAAACCGCGATTGATCTCATTGAATCGAAAACCACACGCCTAGAGGGCAAGATCATCTTACTGCCACAGTAAGTGAGAGTTGGACGATATATACCTTGTTTATTTCAACAGGCAAGACGTTCAACAGCTTACAAGCGTGCTTGTTAATACACCATCGCTTAGGAAGTTTGATTAAAGAAATCGAAGATTGAAAAGATAGCGAAGAGTTGTGGTGCATTTCTCCATAACTTAAGTGGTTACGAGATGGTCATGAATCACATTTATTTGAAACATCAATTAGTTATATCAGTAGAAATATGATACTGATCACCCATAAGATAACCTCGATTCTATATGGTAGCGTCATACTTAAAACCACGATGTGAACATACTTATGAAAAGACACATACTATCAAGCGCCATCCTACTCTCTCTAGCCTTTCCCACCTTTGCAGCTGATGGCGATATACACGATGTCACGATACTGGGTACTTCAGATATCCACGGTCATTTTATGGCGTGGGATTACGCGGCAGATAAACTCAACACTCGTGGTAGCTTGAGCCAAATCGCGACCAAAGTTGGTGAGATCCGCAAAGAGCAATCTAACATTATCCTTGTCGACGCTGGCGATACCATCCAAGGCAACTTCGTAGAAACCTTCAAAGACGAGCCCGTTGATCCAATGATGCTTGGCTTTAATCACATGAAATACGATGTGTGGGTTTTAGGTAACCACGAATTCGACTTTGGCCTCAAAACCCTCAACAGGGCCGTTACCCAATTTAAAGGGCAGTCTCTCGGTGGCAACATCAAGAACAAAAACGGAAACCCATTCCTGCCTGGTTACACCATCCTAGAACGCGGTAGCATTAAGATCGGCGTGATCGGAATGGATACCCCAATGACGGAGGTCTTTGCGCAAGGTACCAACCGTTTAGAAGGCGTCACTTTCACTAATCCAACCTTGGAAGTGAAGAAAATCGTCAAAGAGATTGATGATAAAGTGGATGCCATCATATTGGTTGCCCATATGGGAATTGAGAACGAGAATGACATTGCCGACACCGGTGTCACCGACATTGCCAATGCAAACCCAGAGCTTGATGCCATCGTCGCTGGCCACATGCACACTCGCATCGATAAAGCCGTTGTAAATGGCGTTATTATTACTGAACCCGACAAATATGGCCGCGCCCTATCTCGTATTGATCTTCAATTTGAAGAGCGCGATGGCACATTCACTCTCGTCAACAAAGACAGCTTCACCTATAAAATTAAAGGTATAGATTCTGATCAGAATATGGACGAGCTATACCAGCCTTATCACAAACAACTCCGAGAAATGGCGAACAGACCTGTCGCTCAGCTTACCGGCGTTGATTTAGTCCCTGAAAATGAAATCCGCGGTATCCCTCAAGTCCACGTTCAAGACACAGGCATCAGTGCGCTATACCAAGAAGCGAGCTTCTTCTATGCACCCAAAGCCAATGTCATTGCACTTCAAATAGACAACGACAATGCAGAGCTCGATGTTGGCCCAATCAAAGCCAAAGACATCGCGTACAACTACCAATACGCAGGTGGCGAAATCACTGTCTACCAGATGACAGGCAAAGAGTTAAGAACCTACATGGAATGGTCTGCGGGCTACTTCAACTCAGTGCAACCCGGTGATGTGACCTACAGCTTTAACCCTGAACGCAGAGCTTCAAAATACTCAACTAATGACTTCTTCGCGGGCGTGACTTATACCATCGACCTCACTCAGCCTGCAGGTACACGCATCACCAACCTCGCGTTTGCAGATGGCACACCGGTTACTGATCAAACAGAAATCCGTATTGGTATGAATAGCTATCGAATGGGTCATCTGACCAAGAAAGGCGGCGTGCTAGAAGGTGAATCGTTCCCTGTACTCTTTGATACGGAAGCAGAGTATGGAGAAGAAGCAGGCACAATCCGTAATATGACCATCAAGTATCTTAAGGACGAAAAGAACGGCAAGTATGAAGGTAAACCTCAACAACGATGGGCACTTTCTGGTTTAGAAAGCCGTTATAATGAACAGCGAGAGATCGTAAAGTCGTTGATTAATGATGAAACCATATCAATCCCGACCAGTGACGATGGCCGCTACACAAACATCGCTTCTATCAACGTAAAAGAACTGATGTTCACATCTGACGAAGCCAAACAAGCAGCCATAACCACACGCGAAAAGAAACTGGCGCAGGCAACTGAGCAAGAGAGTAAGCAGATCAAACGCGAAATCACTCTGATCGAAGCACTCAATTAACCCCTGACCTCAAACCAATAACGACTTAACGACGCTTAGAGCGTGGTTAGGTCGTTGATTACGGAAAGTTGAGTACGATCCATATTAAGTGACGTTGAAAAATAGAAGTAAAAGCAGACTCTTTGACACACTCATTACTATTGTAAGCAAGTACTTTGCAACTTGAAGGCTACACCGCCTCCCCCCTTTTTAGTAAAACCTAATAAATCAGATAGTTATCCACAGGTAGCCCCATTTCTTTATCTTGCCTTCCATCACATGCATGTTGATAATACGAAGAATCTCTCACATAAGGCGAGAGCTTCTTTATAGGTAATAATATGAATAACCCTGAATTAGTTTTCGCTATCGCTGCTTTGTTAGGTGCCTTAGCAAAATTAATCCTCGCAATAAAGTCCAAGTAACTAGATTTTCTTGAGCCTTACTAACCCTGATTGGCTTCAACCAATCGGGGGCGTTTTCTTTTAAAACGAATTGGAATTGGGACAATTTTTAACATAGATATTTATTATCTATAAACAGCCCCAAAAGCCTCCGAGGTGACTCTAAGCTCCCACTAACACCTGTATTCCTCCTCACACTGATCTATTTCCCTCTTTTCGAAGTACAAGTTATTAATAATTCGACGTAAATCGCTTTCTTTTTCAAATTGTTGTCTACAGTTTTATAGAGCTTGTCGCTTCGGTAATTGCCACAAGTAACGACACCTTTTGATGGTAAGTTTTGGTTATAAGGAAAGGAAATGGAAAGCCCAATTGTCACACTCACACAGGCCAACAAAAGCTTTGTTGATGACAAAGACACCCATAGCGTGTTAGACAGTGTCGACTTCGCTTTGGCGACAGGGGCAAGCGTGGCTTTGACAGGAGCGAGTGGCAGCGGAAAAAGTACTCTGCTGAACATCATTGCAGGGTTTGAACCTCTATCTGGTGGCGAGTTGTGGCTCGATGGTGAGAACTCATTAGATTGGAGAGATCCACAGTGGAGCCGATTCCGCCATCAAAAATTGGGCGTTATCTTTCAACAGTTCAACTTATTGACCCCACTCAACGTAAAACAAAACATCGCCTTCCCTCTTCATTTAAATCAACAGAAATGGAGCGACTGGTGCGATTATTTAGTTGATGCATTGGGCATCAGTGAGCTACTCGAAAGACACGTATCCGCACTCTCTGGCGGTCAGCAACAACGGGTGGCAATAGCGCGTGCGCTTGCCCATAAACCCAAACTACTGCTTGCCGATGAACCCACAGGCAACCTCGACCACAAAGCAGGGTTAGAGGTTATGAAGCTGCTGAGTGAAATCACTACACAAGGCAACACTGCCGTGCTTTTGGTTACGCACAGCCCAGAATGCGCCAGCTTTATGCAGACAAAATTGGTGTTAGACGATGGTTGTTTAAGGAACGTAGATCTAACCCCAAGAGCAGCAACGTTGTGAGTCATTCAATGAAGCAAACTGGCTTTGCTCAGAACCAGCTCACCCATACCAAACTGACTCTGAATCTATTCGCAGCGCACTATCGTCAATCACCATTGCAAGCCGCAGCGATTCTGATCGGCATTGTGCTAGCGGTCACCTTGTTTGTCGCAGTGCAAGCCATCAACCTCAATGCCAAGCGCAGTTATGCAGAATCGACCGAGCAACTTAGCGCCCAAGCGAAGAACCTTATCATTCCACCAGCAGGGCAAAACTATTTGCCGGAATCGCTCTACTTCAACTTAAGACAAAGTGGATTAAGCGCAGCACTGCCTGTGATTGAAGGGCGAGTAAGAGACGAACAAGGCCGACGCTGGTCAGTTCAAGGCAGTGAGCTAATCGCCGCCCTCACTTCAAGAGCTCGCCACTCTCGCATCGACGAACAAAGCAACACTCAAACCAAAGAACCAAACATTTCCCTGTTCGACAATGCCTTACCTTTGCCGCAACTCTTAGCGGGTGAACCCATTGTGATGATGAGCCAATCACAACACCAGAACTTGGGAGAAGTAGACACGCTCACTTTGGATGAAGTGCTCACCCAAGTAGTAGTGCTACCAGATGAATGGCAACTGGGAAGCCGAATGTTGATGGACATTGGGTTCGCTCAGCAGCTGCTTAACAAGCAAGGGCAACTGAGCTACATCGCTATTTTTGACACCAAGAGCGACACTAACAGCAATACTCAGGATAAGTGGCGAATCCTTATCGGCGAGCAAGGGCAATGGATTTCCAACAACCAAAGCACGGATCTCGGTTCAATTACCGATAGCTTTCACCTCAATCTCACCGCCATGAGTCTGTTGGCGTTTTTGGTTGGCCTATTCATCGCTTACAATGGTGTGAAGTACAGTTTACTGAAGCGTAATCGGCTATTGGTGCAAATTCAACAAGCCGGCATTGCGCCAAGCATCGTGTTTTCAGCTCTGTTAGTCGAGCTGACTCTTTTAGTCACACTAGGCGCGTCGCTTGGTTTCATTCTCGGCATCCAACTCAGCCATTGGCTGCATCCAACCGTCGCGATAACACTTGAGCAACTTTATGGTGCAACACTGCTTCCCGGTACATGGCAGTGGCAATGGTTAGTGCAGGCACTGCTACTCACGCTGGCCGCAACGCTTGTCGCTTGTTGGCAACACTTTAAACAGCGGGTGCGACAACCCCTCTCTTCCCATGGCGGTTTCTATCAAGCGCCGGAAACGTCTAACGAAAATCAGCTGTTTGTTATCGGGTCAGTATTAACTATTCTCGCGTTAGCAGGTTTATGGATGAGCGAACATCATCGCTTCACCATGGCATGGCTCGGTGTGTTAGTGGTATCGATTCCTTTGTACCTGCCCAAAACGCTAAGCGTGCTAGCGAACTGGAGCGAAAAACGCACCCAATCGGGGTTAATACAATATCTGTTTGCTGAGCTACGTGAACTTATTTCCCCTCTCTCCCTTGCCATGATGGCGTTGCTTCTCGCTGTCACCGCCAATATCGGAATGAATACCTTAGTCGGCAGCTTTGAATCCACGTTAAAGCAATGGCTTGAACAGCGCTTACATGCCGATATTTACGTTAGCCCTGCCCAAGGTGAAATCGCGAATGTGGAACGTGCGTTAGAGCAGTTTGAAAATGTTGAAACCGTTTATAAGCAATATTATGTCGATGATAACTTGCAGGGCTTACCTACTTTGCTCGGCACCAAAGACAAAGACACACTTGAGCAAACCATGGTATTTCAATCCCACCTTGATGATTTCTGGACGCGCTTTTACCAAGGTGAATTCGTGGCGATCAGCGAACCTACGGCAGTGAAGCTCGGCTTGCCGCTTGGAAGCCGACTCAAGCTCGACGCGATCCAAGACAAAGCGCTCATCGTCGGGGCGATTTTCCACGATTACGGCTCACCGAATGGCGAAGTGTTACTTGCACCTAATTTGTGGATCGAAAGCGGATTTACTGACTTACCCACCAGCTTGGGAATCAAAGTATCTGGCGACCCACAAGTGGTGTACGAACAGTTACGCCAACAACTCAATCTGCACCCAGGTCAGCTTTACAATCAAGCACAGATCAAATCGATCGCGTTGGATATATTCTCACAAACTTTTGCCATCACGCGGGCGCTTAATGGCGTCACATTAATGGTGGCGGTGATTGGGTTGTTCTGCGCCTGTTTCATGTTGCTCGATGCACGTAAAGCCGCCATTGCAAGGCTGTATGCACTCGGTGTTAGTCAGAAAAAATTGATGGCAATGGTGGTCGGGCAAATCGTTGTTCTGGTCGCCTTCACTCTGGTTATCGCTTTACCACTCGGCGCTATGGTCGGTTATGTGTTGACGGACATCGTTACCCTACGCGCCTTTGGTTGGAGCTTAAATTACGTATGGAATTGGAGTGATGCACTCAGCATCGCAACCATCACCATTTTAGTGGCTGTGATTGCGACCTTGATCCCACTGTGGCGTTTGGTCAGTAAACCCGTGGTATCCAGCTTGCAAAGTGAGGTGTTGTGATGAATCGATCAATGAGAGTTTTCGTTCTCACACTTGGCATCTTACTCCTTTTAGGGTGTGAGGAGTCCACTCAACCATCAGCTCAAAATATGGGTTCGATACTCGGTACTGGAAAACAAACCGACGATGAAACACAAAAAGAGACTGATCAATTCACACCGGTAGTTAAAGGTATCGACATCGCCTTCCCTGCCGACCATCAAGCACATCCAGATTTTCGTCATGAATGGTGGTATTTAACCGCAAACTTAATTGATGAAGAAGACAATGTGTTAGGTGTGCAATGGACACAGTTCCGCTTTGCGGCTGCACCACATGAAAGTGGCAATAGCACCAAGGAAACTACGTGGCAAAGTCAGCAGATTTACATGGCGCACAGCGCTGTCACCACTAAAAATAAACACTATGCCGATGAAAAATGGTCACGTGACCAAGCTGAACTGGCGGGTGTAAGCGATTCGCCGTTTCGTGTTTACCTCGATGATTGGCAATGGACGTCGACGACCGATGACCTCTTCCCAGCTACATTGGTCGCTAACTCGGGTCAATTTGGATATTCGCTTAAGTTAACCAACAACGCGCCATATCAAAAGCAAGGCGAACAAGGCTACAGCACTAAAAGTAGCGATGGCAAAGTGGCTTCCTATTACTACAGCCAACCATTCATCAATGTATCGGGCGAGGTAACTATTGATGGCGTCACCCATCAAGTTTCCGGCAAAGGTTGGATAGACAGAGAATGGAGCTCGCAGTTTTTACTCGACTCGCAACAAGGTTGGGATTGGTTTGCGCTAAGGCTGAGTGATGAAACCAGCTTGGTGGTATTTCAACTTCGAAACTCAACTACAGGCAAAGCCAGCTATTCTCATGCGAGGTTGATGAATCAAGATGGCTCCGGCATCGCGATTAAGCAGCAAGACATCAGCTTAACCGCCATCAAGCAAACTAAAATCGACGGGCGTGACTACCCAACAGAGTGGCAAGTTTCGATTCCAAGCCAGCAAATAGAACTGACCGTCTCGGCACTCAATCCAAATGCCAAAATGCCGCTGTCGGTTCCTTATTGGGAAGGGCCAATTGAAATCAAAGGTTCTCATTCTGGGTCTGGCTATATGGAGTTGACTGGGTATTAGATTGTGTATTAATACAGGTGGAATCTAACAACAAATACATCGTGATAACCATCAACTAAAACACTTTCAACCAAAACCTCCACCACGGAGGTTTTTTGTTATTCCATATGTTCTATTTACCTTAACGCCTGTTGAAAAATATCTAATTTAACCAAACACTGGGCTCCCCTAAAATACCAATCAAATGGTTAGAGGAGATAGAACATGCTTAGCTCAGTGCACAATGACGAACTCAACAGATACATCGAGAAACTAGACTTAAACCTTACCAAGGATCAGGTTCGTGAACTTGGTTGGCAGCAAAGTAATGAAGAGGTAGGAAAAGAAAAAACAGTATTAGGCTCGTGGTTTTTCTTTTCTTTCTTTGGCTTATGTACGTCTGCATGTCTTGCGCTGCTAATGTATATCTCATGAAGATAAACAAAACAATGACCACGTATAACCAGCATGGAACCTTCAATTGGTTCGAGGTCGACGGAGAAACGTACATACTGTTCAAAGTGGGCAGCAACAGTGCTCTATTGAACCAACACTATGAGGATGTCACCGAACAACAGAGCGAAATATATGGGCTGTTAGGGGCGATTCCATAAGCTCATACTGCACGTATTCACTTATGGTCTATCTATTCACTTGTGGTCTATCTACGCACTAACTAGCGCAAACATCCGTTCTTTTGGCAACAAGACCGAGCTACAACAAACGGTTCTTATACTGCTCTGGCGTTTGGTTCGCGTAACGTTTGAACATGGTGATAAATGGGCTTGCTTGGTTATAACCCAATGTAAGAGCGACCTCTTTAACCGATTGGCCGTTTCTCAACAAGTCCATTGAGTATAGGTAGCGCACTCGCAGTCGCCACTCGGTAAAGCTCATTCCAAGCTCGGTCTGGCAGTGGCGAGAAAGGGTTCTTTCCGTGGTGTGGACACGTTCAGCCCAATCTTTCAGCGTCACTTCATCGGTTGGGTTCTCTTCAACAGAAGCCAATATAGGCGCTAGATACTTATTATCGGTTGAAGGCAAGAAGTGGTGTTCAACCTCACGCTGCGCAAGTTGGTCAAGCAGTACCTGAACGAGCCTTTGGTCTTGCTCGGTTTCCGCAACATTGATCCCACGATCGCGAAAATCATCGATAATAGAAGACACAATCGGCGTGATCTTTATAAGGCTGGTTTTATCTGGCAGGTGTTGCGTGAGTTCTGGGGCGATATTTAGTGAACAGTAGTCCAAAGGCTTACGGTTATAACTGCAATGCATCACCCCGGCCGGTACCCAAATCGCTAGATGTGGTGGCGCTAGAAATCGAGTGCTTTCCGCTTCCATCTCTAATATACCACCACTGATCAATTGAACCTGTCCCCATGAGTGGCTATGAACTCGGGTTTCAGTGTTCGAAAGAAACGCTTCAAAATTCATAAATACGTTGGATGGTGCCTTATCAATTAATAAGGATGGATGAAGGTTTCTGGAGTGTTTTTTCAAACTTGTCTTCCTATCGCGCTTAATGTCTTTATAAAGATACTTGTAAGTATAACGACCTGTCAAACTAGCCGCATCAACTCATTCGCCACGGAATTCACATGCATTACCTATTACCATTTTTTACAGTCTGTATCTGGGGCGCCAATGCAATCGTCAACAAGCTTGCTGCAAGCACCATAGAACCTAGCGCAATGAGTTTTTACCGCTGGTTTTTTGCGATGTTAATTCTCACGCCTTTCTGTATTCGCCCAGTGATGAAGCAGTGGGCTGTCATTAAGCCAAACTTATCTAAATTAGCGTTCCTCGGCTTTTTGGGCATGGTGTTGAACCAATCTCTAGGTTACTACGCAGGCTTAACCACAACCGCCTCTAACATGGCATTAATCACTTCTTTGGTTCCATTGGTCAGTGTATTTTTAAGCGTCCCTTTGCTGCACAAGTCGATTTCTAGTTTGAGTATTGTTGGCGGTGTGTTGTCACTATCAGGCTTAGCCCTGATGTTAGGCAAAGGCGATCCGTTATTCTTCATGCATCAAGAATTGACTCAAGGCGATGGCTATATGCTAATTGCAGCCTTTGTTTATGCTTCTTACTGTGTACTACTGAAACGCTGGAAAATGCCAATCAGTAGCTGGGTGGTGATATACATTCAGGGTCTGTTTGCTGTCGCGATGCTTACGCCACTTTGGCTTACCAGCGAACAACTTTTACCACCGCAACAAGCGCTCCCATTGATAGCTTACGCAGCGGTTGCCGCTTCGATTTTAGCGCCTTGGATGTGGGTGAAAGCGATTGACACCATTGGTGCTGACTCAAGCGCGATGTTCATGAACTTGCTTCCGGTTGTAGCGATCGTATTAGCCGCGACATGGCTTGGCGAAGAGATTAACCAGTTCCACATCATTGGTGGTGTGATGGTGATTTCAGGTGTCATCCTTGCTCAAATCAGAAGAAAACCAAGGCTTGAGGCTCCTCTCCCTCAACAAAGCTAAACGCATTACCCAACGCTCACATTAGGGTAAAAATTCAAACTCACGTTTCACACAGCAAATGAGAGTGGCTACTGTAATCCATACTATGATGAGCCCTTACAGCAAGCGAGTAAAACGGAAGATTAGTCTAAACGCTTTACTTTATATCAGCACGATGAGTCGTTGCTCAACTATTCTTCAGCAGTTATACCTTTATATCATTACAATCACACACGATTAGTGCGAAATACACTAAAAGGCTTCCCAAACAATAATCCGAAAGGAAATATCTACGCGAAGGATCTATACTTTTTAAAACAGTAAAAGTGAGCTGATAAGAAAACAATAATCACTACCACTTTAGTGGTATCTGAGATACAGCCACTTTAACTAAACCAAATCAACAGCGGTTGGTTGGCTAACACAAAAAAGTACCGACATGAGTACCACACGGCTTAGAAACACCTAGCATTACGCTAGGTGTTTTTTTTGCAATCGACCTATCTAGTGACTTAATCAGTATTTCTATTCTCTTGCTTGATATCACTTCATCCATGTTTGCCATTCGCCTGATACGCCTTTAAGCACCAATATTCATCAACTGATCATCTGTTTGAAAAAAATAGTCTTAACCATGAGATTATCCGCTTTAACTTATGTCATCTTAAGTATATTGTTACTAGCAAGTAACAAGCATGTTACGCAGCAAAATAATAATGAAGGAAGATAGATGAGCAGTAGCAATAGCCGACAAGATGGTAAACGAGACGTTACTCTGCGTTTTTTAGCTGAACCCGGAGATGTGAACTTTGGTGGTAAAGTTCATGGTGGTGCAGCAATGAAGTGGATCGATTTAGCAGCCTACGCTTGTTCCGCAGGTTGGAGCGGTAAATACTGTATAACAGCCTATGCAGGCGGAATTCGATTCGTTGCCCCAATTCATGTAGGCAACCTTGTGGAAGTAAGTGCAAAGGTCATTTACACAGGTTCATCTTCAATGCATATCGCTATCGACGTGCAAGCAAGCGACCCTAAAGAGCTCAATAACCGCCTAACAACTCACTGTATCGTTATTATGGTCGCTGTCGATGAGAATGGTAATCCGACTAAAGTGCCAGAGTGGATACCAGAGACGCCAGAAGACATCGAATTACGAGATTCGGCTATTCGCCTAATGAACATGCGAAAACAGATTGGTGAAGAGATGGAAGCTCACGTGAAGTACCTTAAGTAAGGTCCACCAGCTGCCCTCCCCCTACAAAACCTTATTACAATGCCAAGCGCCTGCTTGGCATTGATCTATTTGATACCTTCGTGCTCTACACAGCCAAATCCGCTGCACACCCAATACAGACGATAAGAGCGTGATACCCAGCCAAAGGTTGAAATGAATCGGCACTTGTTCACTGATTTATTTTGACTGTAATAAAGTCGTCATTTTGCTCTGATTAAATACCGCCAATCATAATAGATGCATTTGAATTTCTTGGAGCCACTCTTGAGCGTCATACGCCCCACTCTTAGCGAGTCTACACTGAACAATTTAAAGGCTGTTGAGTACCAATGGGTTAGAACTTTGTACGTCGAAGGCTACGACAGCAATGAAATCAACCACTATATCCAAACGTGTTTCGGTGGAGATCCGACATTTGCCGATCTATTTCGTCGCGTGGCACTCGATCAAGAAAGCATCTATGTGCTATTGCAACACTTAGGTTGTGCTCCTTCTAGTAAAGAGTTCTAACTTCTAAGTCCCACCAAAAACCAGAAGCATAAATAAACCCACCTCCATAACCCTCATGAATGTCACTTGAATATTCTGTAACTACCTCTCGCTTACCCATACATTTTCAGTGCAATTTCAGGTTTTGTTGCATACAAATCATTGAAGTATCACGCATTGGAATATTCACAACATATCAATAGTACAACAGCCACTTATACTGAGTGTCTGATTTGTGAGACTAGTTCATTTCTACAAGTAACCAAAATGAAGTGGTCGGTATTTAGGAGAGAAGTAACTCGAAACTTTGGGTTTTAAAGTAGATATGAGCGCGATAGTTAACGAGTAACGCTGACACAAAAAACAAAAAGTAGCAGGCATAAAAAAACCCAAGTAAATACCTGGGTTAGAGTTACAAAAACCACTAATCATTAATAGCGTAAGGAACCTGATTAGTAGCCAGCTATGCGTAACCTGAGGGTTATTTTTATTACTGATCGGCGGCCAAACCAAATGATGTAATAAAAATGCCAATATAGAGCGACCTAACGGTCGCTCTTTTTCTTTCTTATAGAGTACAGCTTATCCTTTTACACCACCTGCCGTCAAACCACCAACTAACCAACGTTGAGCAAGTAAGAACACGATAGTAATCGGAAGTGCTGATAGTACAGCCGCTGCCGCAAAGTCACCCCATAGGTAGTTCTGAGGGTATAGGTACTGCTGCATACCTACTGCTAGCGTGTAAGAGTTCACATCTGTAAGTAGGATAGACGCTACTGGCACCTCACCCACTGTCGCGATGAAAGATAGGATAAACACAACCGCTAGGATTGGCACAGACAGCGGTAGTAGAACCAGTCTGAATGCTTGCCAAGGCGTTGCACCATCAAGGGCTGCTGCCTCTTCCAGAGAGTTATCAATCGTCTCAAAGTAACCCTTAATCGTCCATACGTGCAGTGCAATACCACCTAGGTAAGAGAAGATTAGACCACCGTGTGTGTTCAAGCCTAAGAACGGAATGTATTGACCAAGTTTGTCAAACAGCGCGTAGATTGCTACTAGAGCCAATACTGCTGGGAACATTTGGAAAATCATCATCGCTTTCAGGATTGTGTTCTTACCTTTAAAGCGCATACGAGCAAACGCGTAAGCCGATGTCGTAGACAGTGTCACAATCAGAATCGATGTGATACCTGCAACCTTCACTGAGTTCCATAACCAAGTTAGCACAGGGAACGGAGGTGACGTTACCGAGCCATCTGCGTTCGTTACTGACATACCCAATGCTAACTTCCAGTGTTCCAATGATGGGTTATCTGGAATCAAACTACCGGTTGCGAAGTTACCTTCACGGAACGAGATCGCGATGATCATCAGTAGTGGGAAGATAATCATTGCCAAGAAGCACCACAACACTGCATGCGTTGCCCACACTCGGTATTTAAGGCCTTTACCTTGTACCATAGCCATTGTCGTGCTCCTTAATCTTGAGACAGTTTAGTGAAACGAAGGTTTAGTAACGCTAGTGCACCAACCAATAGGAAGATAAGCGTTGCGATAGCACTTGCTAGACCGAAGTCTTGACCGCCGCCGCCTTCGAATGCAATTCGGTACGTGTAGCTTACAAGCAAGTCTGTGTAACCCGCTGGCTCAGAAGTACCAATCATGTTCGGGCCACCGTTCGTCAATAGTTGAATCATTACGAAGTTGTTGAAGTTAAAGGCAAACGCTGCAATCAATAGCGGTGTAAGCGGTTTAATCATCAATGGGAACGTAATGCGCTTGAAGTTATCAAGGAAGTTCGCACCATCGATTGCTGACGCTTCGTATAAATCATCAGGAATCGCTTTAAGCAGACCCATACATAGAATCATCATGTAAGGGAAACCTAGCCATGTGTTAACCATCAACACCATGGTTTTCGCTAAGATAGGGTCTGAGAACCAGTTCGGGCTTAAGCCGAAGATATTCTCGAGCACCATGTTGATCTCACCAAAGCTTTGGTTGAATAGACCCTTAAAGATAAGAATCGAGATAAACGCGGGTACGGCGTAAGGCAGAATCAGTAGAACACGATAAATAGAACGACCTTTCAACTCTTCCCATTGCACGATGTTAGCCAATACAAGGCCGATAACTAGCGTGAACGCTACGGTACATACCGAGAAGATAACCGTCCAAATAAAGATGCTGATAAACGGTTCTTTAATGCCGTCATCTTTCCATACACGCTCAAAGTTATGCGTACCAATGCTAACCACGAAACCTGGAGAGATGGTATTACCCGTAAACTCACCATTTGCATCAACAGGCTGGTAGAAACCCACATCCATATTTGGCTTGAGAACTTCACCCGTTTCATTGTTGATTAACGTTTCTTCATCGTCTTGTAGCGTGTAAAGCGGAGCAACAGAAGCAAACTTACGTAAGCCACTCATGCGGATGTCACCACCGTCAGGTAGATTGAAATCAACACCACTGATTGCTGCTCGGTTTTGAATGATCGCTTTGATCTTCTCTTTTTCACCTTGCGCAGACTCAATAACAGATAGGTCCATCTCTGTTTCTGTCATATTGTCTAGAGAAAATACGTCAGTCGCTAACAGTTGATCGCCATCTTTTACAACGATCTGGTGACCGTCATCTGTCTTGTACAAAGTAAATGGGTAGCTCTCACCGCTTTGGAAAGAACGGTCTAAAAGAACGGTTTGAGTGCGCTCTAGAGAAAGTTGGTTTTTCGCGCTGTAGTTAGTAAACGCAAGCCCTACGGTGTATGCCAATGGGAAAAGAATGAACAAGATCATTCCGGCAATACCTGGGTAAATATAACGGTGGGCGTAAGTTTTTTTACTACCAAAAATGTAAAGTGCCAAAGCCGTTAAGATCACTGTAAGCAGCGCAAAAGCGAGCTCACCGCGAGAATACATTAGAATTGTAGCGTAGCCGTTTATTAAGCCAACGCTACCAAGCAACCCCCATTTAATGAAGACGCTTTTACTGCCTGGAAGGCTTGATGGTGCTGGGATAGCATCTGTACCTTGAACTGACTGCATAGAGGAACCTGCTAGCGATATAGATAAAAAATAGAAAAGTAAGGAGAGGTTACCCTCTCCTTAAAAGGTAGTGCCTGGGTGTTACTTAACCATACGACCTTCAGCAGCTTTTAGTGCTTGGTCTACTGATTGACGGCCGTCAACTACGTTGCCGATCGCTTCTTCCATGCTGTACCAGAATGTTGTGAACTGAGGGATGTTAGGCATGATTTCACCGTTCATCGCGTTGTCCATTGTTGCTGCAATACGAGTATCGCTGTCTAGTTGACGTTGGAAAGAGTTAAGAGCAACAGCGCCTAGTGGCTTGTCGTCGTTCAGGCTCTTCATACCTTCATCTGTTAGTAGGTAGTTTTCCATGAACTCAACAGCTAGGTCGCGGTTTGGAGACGCAGTGCTGATACCACCTGCCCATACACCAACGAAAGGTTTAGACGCTTTACCGTTGAACTTAGGTAAAGTTGTTACGCCGTAATCTACGCCAGCTTTCTTGATGTTTTCCCAACCCCAAGGGCCGTTGATTGTCATTGCAACGTTACCTGCAACGAATTCAGACTCAGCTACTGAGTAATCCATGTCTGCAGAGATAACTTTGTCTTGTACCATCTTCTCGATGAAACCTAGAGACTTCTGAACACCGTCAGTCGCTACGCCCGCATCTTTAATGTCGTAACCTTCTGCAGTCTGTTTGAATGCGTAACCGCCGTCAGCTGCAAGTAAAGGCCATGTGAAGTAAGCGCCGCCACGTAGAGGCCACATGATTGCTTTCTTGCCGTCTTTTTTAAGTTCAGCATCAAGTGCTGGGATTTCTTCCCAAGACTTAGGTGGGTTAGGAACAAGCGCTTTGTTGTAAATTAGCGAAACTGACTCAACAGCAACAGGGTATGCGATTGTTTTACCTTCGTATGAAACAGCGTCCCATGCGAAGTCTACGATACCTTCTTTAGTTTCTTTAGAAGGTTTGATATCAACAAGAAGTCCCGCTTCTGCATAGCCGCCAAAACGGTCATGTGCGTAGAAGATCATGTCTGGGCCATCGCCAGCTGCTGCTACTTGAGGGAATTTCTCTTCTAGCTTGTCAGGGAAAGCGACGGTTACTTTAACACCAGTATCTTCTTCGAAGCGTTTACCTACTTCAGCCATGCCTTCATAAGCTTTGTCACCACCTACCCAGATTGTTAGTTGTCCTTCTTCGATAGCAGCATTTGCACCAAAAGAACCCAGAGCAACTATTGTACCTAGAGCTACAGCGCTTAGAGCGTTTTTCATGTGAATATCCTTTTTATATTTATACGTAGGGCACATCTACCAAGACGAGCCAGTTTTCGGAGGTTATGATCTGAGAAAACAGACCCTAGCTCATCATCCTAGCCACTACGCCCTAGCTATTATGGCTTAAATTCGTGATCGCCATCCGGTCAGATTAGAGACTGCAATCACAAAACGTATACTCATCGTGATCAACATCACCGTTACGTGGTGGATTTATTTGAACTGGATCGCCAATTATTAATAACCCCATTTATCTACTCCTCCCCTCCTACTCCCCCTAGTTAATTTTCCATTAGGAGGATGTACCCTTACGCCAATTCACCGAAACTGCATTCATCCAAGAGTGGATAGTAAGAACCCTTTACCGGCAAGTGTTATGCGTTGACGCATTATTCATTTAGTTGGCTTCACTGCCCGCTGGTGTCTTATATTAGCATCGAGCTAAATCTGTGAACGAATCACGGGGGAGGTTTAGCTGGATGTGGGGGAAATGGGCATCAGTTTGGCTATGACGGGTGGGCTTGGTTAAAGAAGCCAAGTCTCACCCACTTTTTTCTTACTCACTCAATACTTACCAATTCCTACAGTTACTGCTGACCCAAAAATTTCTTATAATGATAAGCAGTAAAACTTAAAATTTGATCGATCGAGGACAAGCTAGATGGCGAGTGTCACGTTAAAAAACGTTTATAAATCATATGGTGATGTACAGATTTCTAAGGACGTAACCTTAGACATCAACGAAGGTGAATTCGTAGTATTCGTTGGACCATCAGGTTGTGGTAAATCGACGCTATTACGTTGTATCGCAGGTCTAGAAGACATTACGTCTGGTGATTTGTACATTGGCGACCAACGCATGAATGACGTTGAACCGTCAAAGCGTGGCGTAGGTATGGTATTCCAGTCTTATGCGCTTTACCCTCACCTTAACCTATACGACAACATGTCTTTCGGTCTTAAGCTAGCAAACGCAAATAAAGCTGAGATTGACAAACGCGTTGAACATGCGGCAGAAATCCTTCAGCTTGGTCACCTTCTTGAGCGCCAACCTAAAGCGCTTTCTGGTGGTCAACGTCAACGTGTTGCGATTGGTCGTACTCTGGTTTCTCAACCAAACGTATTCCTACTTGATGAGCCTCTATCAAACCTAGATGCCGCGCTACGTGTTCAAATGCGTTCGCAAATCACCAAGCTACAGCGTCAACTGGGTTGTACCATGATCTACGTTACCCACGACCAAGTGGAAGCGATGACAATGGCGGATAAGATCGTTGTTCTGGATGGTGGTTATGTATCTCAAGTCGGTAAGCCGCTTGACCTTTACCACTACCCTCAAAACCGTTTCGTTGCTGGCTTTATTGGCTCACCGAAGATGAACTTCATGTCGGTACACATTGAACAAGCTGAAGCAGAACGCGTATTGGTACAACTTTCTAATGGCATGACTTTCTGGATCCCTGTTGATGGTACGACTGTCAATGCTGGCGATCGTATGTCTCTGGGTATTCGCCCTGAACACTTGATGTCTGCTGAATCAGGTGACGCGACGATTGAAGCTGACGTGATGATGGTAGAGAAACTAGGTAACGAAACTCAGGTTTACCTAAACCTTGAAAGTGCCGATGCTGATGTTATCTATCGCCAGCCAGACACGTTGAAAATCGAATCAGGTGACAAGTTGGCGATTGGTATTCCAGCGCACCGTTGTCACCTGTTCCACAGCGATGGCCGCGCATGTCGTCGTTTGTACAAAGAATACGGCACAGACTAATCGCTTAGCCTTTTAGGATATAACTTGCCCATATCAAATCCCTCTTACTCAGTAAGGGGGATTTTTTTATGTGCTGGATATTTTTATGTGTTGGATACGAGTTTCACTTACATTGAATAGTTCATGAGTCAGCCACTCGGTCTTTCGCTAGCGGCAATAAAAAAGGTCTAGCAAGCGCTAGACCTTTATCTGTTAGTTAGGCTATGAACCCAACCGCTAATATCACTTCTTTCAGACATGAAACCTGTCTAAATCAACTTAGTGAATTGGCGTATCATTCTGTTTGTTGAACTGGCCAAAATGCTTCTCTAACACTTCAGGAGTCAGTTTGCCTTCCGCCTCTAGTCGCTTGAACTCAGCAACAATTGCTTTTTGCTCTTCAAGTGATGGCAGTTTCACCTCAGGCTCATCGCCCATCTCTTGAGTCATCTGCTCTAGTTCTTTTTCAAAATCGCTCATGATACTTACCTAAATATTAAACCTAACGAGATTTTACTCATTTACGCCCTATGATGCTAGGGTGATTAAAAGCAAAGCCCGAAACCAGATCAAGCTAAAGGCAGTTAGAGGCAAATTAGCGCACTAATAAAAAGAGCCGGATTCACGATGAAATGAATCCAGCTCTTAGTTTATGTATCTTTGTAAGCCATGCTACAGCTTAAAGGGATTAAAGCTTAAATGAACCAACCATCTTATCTAGACGAGACGATAGATCACGAAGCTCTTGGCTCGCTTCAGCAAGTTGCTCAGCCGTGCTCGTTGTCACTTCGTTGATTGCGTTAATCTCTTCAATGTTCTGGTTGATGGTGTGAACTACGGTTGATTGCTCTTCCGTTGCCGTTGCCACTTGAGTGTTACGGTCTGTGATATCAACGATACGGTCTGAAATGCCACTCAGCACGTCTACCGCTTCATCCGAAGCCGATACACCTTCAAGGGTAATCACCTTACCCGCACTCATTGCCGTTACCGCATCTTTAGCATCGCTTTGCAGTTGGTTGATCATCTTCTGAATCTCTTCCGTTGAATCTGCAGTACGGCTTGCTAGGTTACGTACTTCATCTGCTACGACAGCAAAACCGCGACCTTGTTCACCGGCACGTGCGGCTTCAATCGCAGCGTTCAGTGCAAGTAAGTTAGTTTGCTCTGAAATATCACGGATAACACCCAGAATAGAGCCGATGTCTTGAGTTGTAGAAGCCAGTTGCTCTACTACCTGACCTGTGCTTTCAATATCTTGCGCCAAACGACTGATCGCGTCTTTTGCTTTGTTCACCACAGAGCGGCCTACTTCCGTATTGCCTGAAGCTTGAGTTGCCGTTTCTGCTGCGGTTGCCGCGTTCGATGCAATCTCGCTGATGGTCATACCCATTTGGTTAATGGCAGCCACCACTTGAAGCGTTTGGTCGCGCTGTTCTTGGCTGTTGTCGTGGGTGATGTGGGCTTTGTTAGAAACACTCTCTGCCGCCACTTGAAGCGCTTGGCTTGTCGAACACACCTCTTTCATCGACTCGTGAATCTTTTCAATGAATCCGTTGAAGCCTTTTGAAAGCTGTGCAATTTCATCGTTGCCTTTCACTTCGATACGCTGTGCAAGGTCACCGTCGCCTTCACCTAAGTCGCCGAAACGCTTAGCCAAAAGCTTGATCGGTTGAGTAATGCTGTTCGCCAGAACTACGCCCATTAGGATAAAGACTAACGCCACAACCGCAGTCATGATCAGCATCTTCTGCGCAGTCGCATCAAGCTCAGCAAACACTTCACCGGTTGGTACCACACCAATAACGAACCAGTCCATTGAAGACACATACAAGCTCGCCACGAACAGCTCTTGGCCTTGGCTTTCTGTAGTAATCAGGTTGAAGCCCGACTTGTTCAGTAGTTGGCTTGCTTGAGGACCGTAAAGTTGTTGAAGTGAAGAGTCACTGCGAGAACGCTCGCGATGAATTTGAACATCACCTTGGCTATCGGTTAAGAAGACAAAACCGGTATTTTCAATCTTGAAACCGTTCAGCAGGTTAACCATGTCATCCATCGACTTTGATAGACCAGACATAGCCAAACCAGAAGGCTGTTGGTAGTTAGCAAACATCTTCACTTCGCCATTCGCTTCTTGGAACATGCTCACCATGGTCGGCTGTCCAGATTGCGTAAAGCCAAAGAACCAACCATCTTGCTGTTGGTTTAACTGACGCAGGAAACCATTTTGGTTCCAGTAGTAAGCCGTTTGACGGTTCGCCACTGAGGCATCGTTCAACTGATACTGGTTACGAACATTGTTCAGCTGTTTAACCAGTTTATTTTCTAGTGCCGGATCGCGATCGGTCGATTCGATAGCATCAGAAATAAATTCATTTGAAGCAATTTGCTCCGCCGCTAGTAATAGCTGAGAGACTTCTCGGTCAATTTCACCATTGATTCGCTCTAGCATTCCTGGAAGTTCAATATCGATCAATCGATGACTTAATACATCTCTTGCTTGTTGTTGTGCCATTGCGCCGACAATCACTGTCGATGCAAGAACCGCAAAGGTAATTCCAAGTACAACTTTTTGCTTGATACTCAGAGAGTTAGTTTTAAACATATTTGGACCTTTAAAAAGAATCGCTCGTTATTGGTATACCCTGAACAGGACTTTTTTAGTGCACTCCAACAAGCAATGCACAATCTGAGTGATGTATCGGCCACAACCAATAAAACTAGAGACTTTCTTCTCAAAAAACTGCAAATATGATGTAACAATTAGAAATATTCACCTTGAGCATGAATTAACTAAGCAAATACCGCATTGTCGAGAGTCAATTTTAGTTCTCACCCCCTGAGACCCAACCGAACTCAAACCACTCCCCACCGCCGAGCTTTTGTATATAAAAACCAATTGATATAGTAATAATCACAACCTAACGATTTTTTTAGCTAACCACTTGTAAATATTTCCAATTTTGAAAAAATAAATTACGCAAATGTACTGGAACTTTTTCCTCGAAATCAGTGACCAATACTCAAAATAAAAATCAAATGGATACCCAGAGAGTCCAAAATGCACAAAACAAATTTCGAAGTCCTTCAAAACTATCTAGAGTCTCAAATCATTGGTCAAAAAGAGCTCGTTAAGCAACTGATGATCGCCCTTTTAGCAGATGGTCATATCCTCGTTGAAGGACCTCCCGGCTTAGCAAAAACTCGCGCAGTAAAATCATTGGCTGACTGTGTTGAGGGTGACTTCCACCGTATTCAATTCACTCCCGATCTGTTACCTGCTGATTTGACGGGTACCGACATTTTTCGCCCTGAGACTGGGGAGTTCACTTTCCAATCAGGCCCGATTTTCAACTCATTGATTCTAGCGGATGAGATCAACCGTGCTCCGGCGAAAGTTCAAGCGGCAATGCTGGAAGCGATGGCAGAAAAACAAGTAACTGCCGGTCGAAAAACCTATGCGCTGCCTGAGTTGTTCTTGGTAATGGCAACACAGAACCCAATTGAACAAGAAGGGACTTACCCGCTACCGGAAGCTCAGTTAGACCGATTCTTGCTTCACCTAGAGGTTGAATACCCAGATATGGAAAGCGAGCTTGAGATCTTACGACTCAACCGTGGTGAGGCTCAAGGTAACGAATCAGCTCAGCCACAACAGATATCTCAGCAAACGATCTTTGAAGCGCGCCAAGAAGTGCTCAACATTCACATGGCAGACACCATTGAGCAGTACATCATCAGACTGGTTATGGCGACTCGCCAACCTAAGCAATACAGTGACCAACTTGATCAATGGTTAGACATGGGTGTCAGCCCGCGTGCAACCATTGCGTTAGACCGTTGTGCCCGCGCTCACGCTTGGCTTGCAGGACGAGATTACGTCACGCCACAAGACGTTCAAGCGATGGCATTCCCTGTGTTACGCCACCGTCTACTGCGCAGCTACCACGCACAAGCTGAAGGTGTCACCGCAAACCAAGTGATCGCACACCTTATTTCATTGGTTGGCAGCGCATAGGGATACGCGCATGAATAATCAACTACCCAACCATAGTGACGGCGTCACGTTAAATCTGGATGAGCTGCTGCAATACAAAGCGCAGTCTGTTCGCTGGTTGTCTCCCGCCAAGAGCCTTTGGTCACAGCTTAACGGCCAACACGAGAGCAACCGTAAAGGTCGCGGGATGAATTTCTCTGAAGTTCGTCAATATCAAGCGGGAGATGACATTCGCAGCATTGATTGGCGTGTAACAGCCAGAACGGGCAAAGCGCATACCAAACTTTTCTCTGAAGAACGAGAACAGCCTGTCATTTTATTCTTGGATCTATCAAGCAGTATGATTTTCGGCTCAACCTTGTTGCTGAAATCGGTTCAACTTGCACACTTTGCTAGCCAACTGTGCTGGCTTACTGTGGCTCAAAAAGATCGAATTGGCGCGGTGATCGATACTGGCAAAGAGGTCATTGAGATTAAGCCAAGTGCAAGCAACCATGCTCCACTGCGTATTTTGCAAAAAGTCATAGAAATCAATAATGCAGCGCTGACTCATCACGACAATCATAATGACACAACCTTAGAGCATGGGCTGAAATCTCTGCACCAGCTTTGCCCTAAAGGAAGCGATATTATTATGCTCAGTGACTTTGTGCGTTACCAAGAAAGTGACTACTCACTTATCAGTCAAATTCGCCGACACAACAGAGTACGTCTTGTGCATTTCTACGACCCGCTAGAGCAAGGTGAAACCACCTATAAAGGTTCTAAACAGGTCACCGATGGTAGCAAAACTCAATGGTTTAATTTCTCTTCTAATAAAGAAAAGCAAAAGCTTAACCATGCTTTTTCGCTTAAGAAACAGCAGCTGCAACAGATGGGGTTGTCTCTCGCGATACCTTATAGCTCGCTGTCGAGTGCGCAGTCACTCATGAGCCAGATATCAGGAGCTCAGTCATGAAACAGCCCTTAGATTTAAGTCCGGTTATTGCGCCAGATGCACCGACTTGGTGGCCTTTGGCGTGGGGTTGGTGGGCAGTGGTTATCACAGCCATTGCCCTGATTGCTTTGGTGTTTTTCATTGTAAAACGTAGAAAAAACAATCAACAGGCGAAGCAAGAAGCACTGTCTTACTTTAGCAATAGTCAGTCCCAAGATGGCTTGTCTCCGAGCAAAGCACAACGCATCCTTCGTCAAGCAGCACTGAGCTATTTCCCTCGTGAAAAAATTGCAGGTTTGTCTGGTGATGATTGGTTGAAGTTCTTAGATGCGCAATTGGCGAAGCCGTTATTTGTAGCAAAACAATCCCAGTGGCAACAAGCGCTCTATCAAGATGTAGCCCTAATGAACGACGAACAGAAAAAGGCTCAACAGCAATTGGTTAATGATTGCGAAACTTGGCTTCGCAAAGCACTTCCTCCAAAGCGAGGTCGTTATGAGTGATTTTCTAAGCACTATGTTTCTTAGCAGGGACTTGCTAAACATCGAGTTCGTTTGGTGGTGGATGTTCTTCATCGCGCCACTGCCGTTGCTCGTTTACTTGTTCTCACCAAAGTCAGAATCGAGCAATGCCCTAAGGCTTCCATTTCTGCCAGAAGACAGCAATACCAAAACACCGAGCAGTCGCTTACCAAAGGCGTTGTCCGTGATTATCTGGCTTCTGCTGGTTACGGCGAGCGCACGCCCTGTATGGTATGGCGAACCGGTGGAGTTTCAGCCGAAGCATCGTGATTTAATGTTAGTTGTCGACCTCTCCTATTCGATGAGCCAAGAAGACATGCAGTTCAATGGCGAATACATCGACCGCTTGTCGGCGGTGAAACGCGTATTGAGTGACTTTATTGAGCGACGAAAAGGCGACCGAGTTGGACTGGTGTTATTTGCTGATCACGCCTACTTGCAGACCCCGCTTACGCTAGATAGAGATACGCTTTCACAACAGCTCAATCAAGCGGTGTTAAAGCTGATTGGTACTCAAACAGCGATTGGTGATGGTATTGGTCTTGCCACCAAAACCTTTGTCGATAGCGATGCGCCCCAACGTGTAATGATTCTACTCAGCGACGGCAGTAATACCGCCGGGGTATTAGACCCATTAGAAGCGGCGGATATTGCAAAGAAATACGACGCAACGATTTACACCGTGGGTGTCGGTGCAGGCGAGATGATGGTCAAAGAGTTCTTCATGACGCGCAAAGTCAATACTGCTCAAGACTTGGATGAACGTACACTAATAGAAATTGCCAAACGCACCGGCGGTCAGTACTTCCGAGCGCGTGACAGCAAAGAGTTAGCGACGATTTACGACACCATTAACCAGTTAGAGCCCGTGACGAACGCCACTAAGATCTGGCGACCGCAACAAGAGTGGTTTGTATGGCCACTGTCGGCGGCAATGTTCTTCGCATTTATGCTGTTAGCCATTAGGAGAAACAATGTCTAACTTTACTTTTATCTACCCATATTGGTTCTTGGCGCTTGCCGTGCTGCCCGCTATTTGGTGGCTGAGCAAGACACAGTCCAAACAAGGATTACTCGCGTCACACATCGCCCGTTACTTGGCGCCAGAATCAAGCAAGCCATCGAAAAATCGCAGTACTTACTTCGGTATTTGGTGGCTGGTCGGCGTTATTGCGTTAGCTGGGCCAAGCTTCGAGAAAAACGAACAACCAAGCTTTGAAAAAACGCAGGCACGAGTTGTGATCATGGACATGTCGATGTCAATGTATGCCACCGATATTAAGCCGAATCGCTTAACTCATGCGCGATACAAGGCTCTGGATCTGCTTTCATTATGGAAGGAAGGGCTAACAGGCATGGTGGCGTATGCTGGGGATGCTTACACCATTAGCCCGCTAACGTCAGACATCAACACCATCAAAAACCTAGTGCCTAACCTATCGCCAGATATCATGCCTTATCAAGGTGGTGATGCCGCATCAGCCGTTAAGCTTGCGATTGATATGATGACTCGCGCGAAGATCTACCAAGGTGATTTGGTATTGATTGCTGATGACATCGATGACCAAGAGAAGAAGCAGATCGACTCCCTACTCTCTGGCAACGATTGGACATTGTCGATTCTAGCTGTAGGGAGTGAAAGTGGCGCACCAATCTCGCTGCCAACTGGCTCGATGATGCAAACCGACTCTGGACAGACGGTAGTAGCAAGAACCAACTTAAAGGACATGCGCGATCTGACACGCAGCTATGGTGGTACCTTTGCTGAAGTTCAGTTTGATAATTCAGATGTCGAACACATCGCAAACTACCTCGACCGCATTGCAACTACGACAGAAGTAACCAAAACCAACAACTCACTCAACACCAGAGTGAACAACGGCTTCTGGTTACTGCCTTTGCTATTACTTCCCGCACTTGGATTATTCAGGAAAGGGGTTATTTGGTGTGCCTTAGCTGGAGTTATCTCTTTTAGCCAACCAAATACTGCGTTTGCGAACCCGTGGAAAACCGATGATCAAGTAGGCTATCAGCTGTATCAGAACGAGGACTTCCCACAAGCTGCTGAACAATTCACCCAGCAAGAGTGGAAAGGCATTGCTCAATACAAAGCCGGTGATTTCGAAGCCGCAGAGCAGACGCTGCAAGACCTTTCTGGTGAAGATGCTCGCTACAACCTTGCTAACGCCCAAGCCCAACAAGGTAAGTACGACCAAGCGATCCAAGAGTATCAACGTATTCTTGAAAGCAACCCTGAACATGCTTATGCGAAGAAGAACCTAGAGATTGTCGAACAGGCTCAGAAGCAACAGCAACAGCAACAG
>NZ_JBFRVD010000020.1:119035-166218 GCF_041474985.1 Vibrio sp. 10N.222.49.C9
AACAGCAACAGCAACAGCAAGGCGATTCTGACTCCAAAGACCAGAATGACCAAAATCAGCAAGGTCAGCAAGGTCAGCAAGGTCAGCAAGGTCAGCAAAATGATTCTTCGCAAAGCTCTCAGGATCAACAACAAAGCTCCAGTGGCAAGTCGCAAGATCAAAGCAGTAACCAAGATCAACGCGGTAGCCAAGACCAAAACTCATCTCAAGGCCAACCTGAAAATCACTCTGACTCTGAAAAGTCTAAACAAGACGACAAGCAAGCCACGCAACAAAGTAACAGTGATCAGCCGAAACAGAGTGACCAAGAAGGCGCTACACCTCAAAGTGCTAGCGCACAACAAGCTTCAAAAGAAGATGGTGAGCAAAGTAGTCAGCAAGCTGTAGCACAAACCTCAGATCAACCTCTGTCGAGCGACCCTGACATGCGAAAACTTGAGCAAGTAGAAAGCGCCCGTGACCCGAGCCAACTGCTTAAAGCGCAAATGATTTTACAAGCACGACAAAAAAGTGCTCCTAACAACCAGAACAAAAAGTGGTAACCATGCGATTTTTAAACAAGCCATTTTTATCCGTACTCCTAACATTGTTGTTGGGAGCTTTCTCGTCCTTCTCAGTATTGGCTGCAAACGCCGTGGCGAGCGTTTCACATAACAGTGTCACCAAAGATGAAGTGTTCCTTCTTAGAGTTGCAACCGATGAAAAGGTCTCCTCTGATGCTCTAGATCTAACAGCGCTCCAGCAGGATTTCTATGTTGGCACACCAAACTTTGGGTCTTCGATGCGAATCGTCAATGGCAGCCGTTCGGTATCAAGTGAATGGAACATTAGCCTTGCTCCACTGCGTTTGGGTAAGTTGCAAATCCCGAGTTTTGATATTGAAGGGGCAAAAACCAAGCCTATCACCATCAATGTTGCAATTAACAAAGCCGCTCCAACTCAACATGATATGGCAGAGTTCCAGCTTAATCTCAGCAAGAACTCGCTGTACCCAGAAGAAGTGGCTGAGCTTGATGTAAAACTCATCATCAAAGCTGACCCAAGAAGGCTGCAAGATCCTAAAATAGCGCCACCGAGCTCGCCGGGCTTAGATGTGGAACCTATTGGTGAATCGAAGCAATTTCAAGATGTTCTCAATGGACAAGAGGTGACGGTAGTTCAACAGTCTTTCCGTATCTCGTCACAAAAAGCAGGTCAATTTAAGCTGAACGGGCCGAAGCTAACAGGAGCTGTTGTCTACTCAACCAATAACTCTAGTACAACACGTTTGTTCCAACTCGACACACCCGTTGAAACCTTAGATGTCACCGTAAAGGATGTGCCAAAAGGCTACAAGGGTGAGTGGTTACCAACATCAAACTTCAAATTGATACAGCAATGGTCGGATAGCCAAGGTAACGAATTAACCAGTACCAATGGATTAGAAGGCGACAAGCAAGCCATCGAAATAGAAGCGGGGGATTCTTTAACTCGTACTATTACCATGACGGCGAGTAACTTAACGCAGCACCAACTACCAAAACTGAATATCACCTACCCTAAATCGGTTCGTGTTTATGAAGAAAAACCGCAATTTGGCACAACACAGTCCGGCGATGCGGTGGTGGTGCATAAACAGGTTCTAATCCCAAAAGAGGCAGGAAAAATCTCACTTCCGGATGTTTCCCAAGCTTGGTTCAATACTGATGCCCAATCAGAACAAACCAGTAAAGCTCAGGGCCTAGAGCTAACAGTAACAGCAAGTGATCGTGTTGTATCAAGCACACCTCCTGTTGCTAGCGCGCCGCTCCAACAAACAGCACCAACAGTGATTAACGTCGATAGCCCAGGATTCTGGCCTTATCTCACCGCCCTATTTGCAGCTTTGTGGCTAATCAGCTCAGCATTGGCATTCTACTTCTGGTCACGCCGCGGTGTAACGACAAAACCAACACACACTGTTGAACGTCAATCAGATACCGCAGAAGCGCTTATTGAAGCTCTAAGAACGAAAGATGGCGTGATGACCAGAACCTTATTTGAGCAATGGAAATCTGAAAATACAGATCTAAGTGATGAGACGTTACAAACCGTTGAAGCCGAACTCACCAAGCTAAACCAAAGCCTTTATGGTGAAGCCGGTTCACCAGCCCAAACATGGAGCCCTGAGCTGGCAATCAAAACGGTGAAGAAGCCCAAGAGAGTTGCGAGTAAAAAGCATAATAGTTCGCTAGAAAATCTTTAGTCGACGCTGTTCATCAAGAACAGTAAAACACAAAGGCCGTTGATCATCTTGAGATCAACGGCCTTTATTTTAAGAAAGAGAGGCTGTGACTTTTTTACGTTTTAAGGCAGAAACGATTCGATTTCTCCCAGAGTCTTTGGCTTGATACAAGGCTTTATCTGCCTTGCCATACAGTAGGTCGAAGTCAAACTGGTGCTGATCAGAAGTTATCGAGGCATAGCCAACGGATGCCGTTAAATATGGGCTGGTACTACTTTCACAATGCAGGATTTTTGCCTCTTCAATGCATTTTCTAATCGACTCTGCACGTTGCTTTGTCTCTGAGTGATTCGTGCCAATCATCAACAACATAAACTCCTCTCCGCCAATCCGGCAGAAGGTTTCTTTATCATTGTGAACATGGGCATTCAGTATCTCACCTACCGTCCTCAGAGCCGCATCCCCTTCAGTATGACCATAGACACTGTTGTACAAACCAAAGTGGTCGAGGTCGACAAGAATCAAGCCAAATGTAATTTCGTTCTGTAAGGCAAAGGCACCTTGATCGTCACCGTTCAAGTCTTCTAGAACCTGCGACAACATACGGCGGTTTCCAAGGCGCGTAAGAGGGTCAAGCTTAGAAATGATATCCAATTGCTCATTCGCCAACTCTAGCTCTTGGGTACGCTTACTGACTTCTTGCTCCAATGTTTCATTGAGCTTTTTCAGTTCTTCTTGAGCCATGGTTCTTTGCAGCACCTCAGCAAGGCTCGAAGCGAAGATACGTATTACCTCACGAAGCTGTGAGGTTAAAGGACTGCGAGTTAATAGGTTATCAGCAGCGATAAACGCAATCGGCTCACCCGTATTGGTGGTGAGCATGGTCATTGCCGTCCAACCGACTCCCACAATATTGAAATCGTGATAGATAGGAACTGATTCTTCAAAGGCAACTTGATTAGGGCAAGCACGAGCTGCGGCGACAATGTCACGCTCCACCAGCTCTGAGCGATAATAGGATTCATCGACAATATCGCCTTTTATGTCCGTGCCCCACGTACCTTGCATGTAACTGCAATTTTTATCGGTGAGGAAAACAGCCAGTCGGTCGATGCCTAAATGCTGAATCGCAAAGCTCACTGCAGATTTACACACTTCACTGACGGTATCGCAGCGAGACAGCTCCACCATACTTGAGTGCAGCATGCGTATATTTTGTTCTTGGCGCTTACGAATGTAGATCTGAGAAAGCAGAGATCCAAAGGATTCAAGCATCTGCTTTTGATAATTGGTGATGGGTGAACGGTGAATGTAGTTATCCATCGCAATCCAGCCGACGGGTTTATCGCCTTCACGTAAGATCAACATGCCATTCCAACCTTGCCCTACGACCTTGCCTTCGGTGTATAGCGGCGCTTTCTCAATAATAACTAGGTTGATGTGATTGTCAGACAACGCCTCAATGTATTCGGCTTCAAGTTGATGTAAATCGTACTGAGTATGATGCTCGCTGTTAGTTTTTCCCCGCTCATCGGTGCCGTAAGTGCCACTAAAGCAGCGCTTTTTCATATCGAGTAACATGAAGATCGCACGGTCAAAGCCTAGACGGTCGCGCACTGCCTCAACAGAAGCCTTATACAAAGCATCCAAAGAGTCCGGATTAGAAAGCTCTAACGCGACCTGATGGACTAGTTTCATGTTCTCAACAAATAGCTCTCGCAGCTTAATTTCATCAAGGTACTGCGCTTCACGTGTGTCTCTGTATTTTATCTCCAGCGCAGCGTTCTTTTCCGCACGAATACACTGCCAGCGAGCTGCGGCTAGTTGAAGGACATCAAGATCTTGGTCGAAGGTTTGGTTGATCTGGTGAGCATTGCAATTTTGAACAATTAAATAAGTTCTGCAGACAGGCGCGTTGTCTAGCATCATGATGAACGACTCACCACCCAGCACCTCCATGTGCTCCCACTTACAAGTATTGATAGACATTGGAAGCACACCATCTGCGGTATCGAATTGAGAAACCCATGGCCAAAACGTCGCAGGATAATTCTCCAGAGAGGTTAGCTCACCACAAGAAAATAAGGGTAACGAATCGCCTTCTGGTGTTGGCTCGGCAAATACTCCTATCCCTTTTGGTGCGAGCACCTCAACAAGGTAACCAAAAAGAGATTCTGCCAACAGACGGTGGTCGCGAGTAGCAGATATTTGTTTTGCAAAGGCTTTAACAGGCACAGCTTCCGTCCATTGGCTAATGAGATTGAAGCAAAAATACCGAAGCCTTGATATGCAATCAATGTAACTAAAAATGAGATGTTAAGCGGGTCGCAATTTCACTTTTTACATTATCACAAGCATGAGAAGGACGACAAAAATGGGATTTCCTGCCCAAAATTTCATCGACATTAAGACTTTTTTAGCGACATAAAAAAGCCCCACATTAGAGTGGGGCAAAACTTCCATCGCTTATAGTTATAGTGATAATTCTGTCGATCTATTCGATTATCTAACCTGCGTTTCAGTTAGCGTGCTGTCCTTTAAAAAACTAAAACAGCACTGAGTTAATCGAATTAACCAAAGTCACCGTTTACGTAACCTTTAGTACGATCATCTTTTGGTTCGCTGAAGATAACACTCGTTTCGTTGTGCTCTACAAGCTCTCCCATTAGGAAGAAAGCCGTGCGGTCTGAGATACGACGCGCTTGCTGCATTGAGTGCGTTACGATAACGATAGTGAAGTCTTTCTTCAGGTCTTCCATCAATTCTTCAATCTTGTGTGTCGCGATTGGATCAAGTGCCGATGTAGGCTCATCCATCAGGATTACATCCGGTTCCATAGCAATCGTACGAGCAATACATAGACGTTGTTGCTGACCACCAGACAAACCAAATGCGTGTGCTTTAAGACGGTCTTTCACTTCATCCCAAAGTGCCGCACTGCGTAGTGAACTTTCTACTACTTCATCAATGTGTTTCTTGTCTTTGATCCCTTGAGCACGTAAACCGTAAGCGACGTTCTCGTAGATGCTCATTGGGAATGGGTTTGGCTTTTGGAATACCATGCCTACACGAATACGTAGGTCAGCCACATCAATATTGCCGTAGATGTTTGTGCCATCCATATCCAGCTTACCTTTGATAGTAACGCCTTCAATTAGGTCATTCATGCGGTTCAAGCAACGCAGCAGCGTTGACTTACCACAACCCGATGGGCCAATCAGTGCAGTAACCTGACGCGTTGGAATTGGCAGGTTGATAGATTTAAGCGCTTGGTTGTCGCCGTAAAACAGATCCAGGTTCTCAATATCAAATTTGTTCATATTCGTAATCTCTAAATTCTTAAATTCGTGTCTAACTTGATGCTTTCTTTATCACGGTGGCTCTCTTTATTGTTGAGCCAGCTAATGAGCCTAGTAAGTTGCCGTGTTGAAGCGTCTCGCAATCAGTTTTGTAACCATGTTGATCAAGAGAACCAATACGATTAGGACTGTCGCCGTGCCGTAGGCTTGGTTCCACTCATCGATAGTAAATAGCTCTGTTGTCAGCTTATATAGGTGAACCGTTAGTGTACGGCCAGAATCGAATACCGACTCAGGAACACGTGCCACCATACCTGCTGTTAAAAATACAGGTGCTGATTCGCCAATTACACGACCAATACTAAGAATGACCGAAGTTAAGATACCTGGCATTGCGCTTGGTAAGATCAAACGCCAGATAGTGTAGATTTTTGAAGCGCCAAGGCCGTATGAGCCTTCGCGGTAAGTTTGTGGCACTGCCATCAATGCTTCTTCTGTAGTACGAATGATTACAGGAAGAATCAGGATACTTAGCGTTAGTGCACCCGACAGAATCGAGAAGCCAAGACCAAGAATCGAAACAAAGAAGGTCATACCGAACAGACCAAAGATGATCGATGGGATACCAGCTAGCGACTCAGTACAGAATCGAATCACTTTCACCAATCGGCTACCTACTTTCGCATATTCAGTTAAGTATATCGCCGTCATGATGCCTAGTGGTGCGGCTACCGCAATCGATGCAATTACCATGTAGATCGTGGCAATGATCATTGGAAAAATACCACGCTCTTCACCAGTACGAGTGTAATCGTCAGTGATGAAGTTCCAATCTACATATTGCAGACCGTTCGATAGGATGTACCAAATAATCCAGAATAAGAAACCAACGGTTACAGCTGCAGCTGCCCAGATAAAACCTTTTAGGATGTTATCTTTGGTTTGACGTGCTTGTTTTAGTTTTACGCGATCCATATTACTTATCCTCGCCTACTTCGCTTTTTCACGGTTAAGATAAAGTAGAGCACCATTTAACATCATGATGAACACTAGAAGTACAACACCTGTTGCGTACAGTGCGTTAGCGTGAACGCCACTTGCGTAAGACATTTCAATTGCAATGTTTGCTGTTAGCGTACGTGCAGAGTCCAAAATACCTTCTGGCATTGCTGGCGCGTTACCCATCACCATGATGATTGCCATCGTTTCGCCAAGTGCGCGACCGATACCCAAAATCACACCAGTCATAATGCCTGAACGTGCAGCCGGAACGAGTAGCTTAAAAATCGTGTAGATTTTCGAAGCACCCAGTGCAAGTGAACCTTCTTTGTATGTACGAGGTACAGCACGAATCGAAGTTTCAGAAACCGTTATAACGGTAGGAAGAATCATGATACCCAGAACAATGATACCCGCCAGGATAGTGTTACCTGCTGGTACTTGGAAAATGTTCTGAATCATTGGAACGATAATTACTAGACCGAAGAAGCCGTAAACTACCGACGGGATACCCGCTAGAAGCTCAACTGCTGGTCGAATAATATCTGCAAGACGCTTGGGAGCAATCTCAGCAATAAAAATAGCGGTTAATACACCTACCGGTACACCAACAACTACAGCTCCAAGTGTCGAAACAATCGATGCAACAATCATAGTTGCAACACCGAATAGAGCTGGAGGTAACCAGTCAACACCCAGAACGATGCCAGAAACACCGGCCTCTTGGAATGCAGGGATACTCTCTGCAACGATAAAGTAAGCGATAACGGCTAGTGATACGATGCCGATTATAGCACTCGATAAGAACAAGCCGTGGAAGATTCTTTCTCTCCAGTCAATGCGCTTCTTAGCACGTAGACTTGGCTTGTTGATTTGAGTCGCTTCAGTATTCATAAGCTTTTCACTATTTGCGATGGTCATATATAAAATCTCAAACTTTGTGGCTCAATAAGAGCTCGAAATAAACAAAGTTGAAAGAAAAGGCTCAGCCTAAAGCAGGCTGAGCAATAATTAAGATTGAGTCAGTTAAGATTAGTTAACTGTGATGTAGCCTTTCTTACCAGCGATAGCTTGAGCTTCATCTGCAACCATCCAGTCTAGGAATTGTTGAGTTTCAGCTGTTGGAGCTCCGGCTTTGTAAAGAACTAGGAATGGGCGAGCAACTTTGTAAGAACCGTTCTTAACGTTGTCTACAGTCGCAGCAGCGCCGTCGATAGTTAGAGCTTGAACAGATTCGTCAACTGTACCTAGAGAGATAAAGCCGATAGCGTATGGGTTGCTTGCTACAGAAACTTTAAGTGCGCCATTACCGTTTGCAACTTGTGCACGTTGAGAGATAGCCGATACTTTCTTATCGCCAATCTTCTTCTTAAGCTTCATGATGTCTTCGAATGCGCCACGTGTACCAGATGCAGTATCACGAGTGATTGCTACGATTGGCTTGTCAGCACCGCCAACATCTTTCCAGTTAGTGATATCGCCTTTGTAGATTGAAGTGATTTGCTCAGCTGTAAGAGCAGATACTTCGTTATTTGGGTTTACAACAACTGCGATCCCGTCACGAGCGATAACTAGCTCTTTCAGGTCAGCTGTTTTCTCTTCTTCTTTTAGGTCACGAGAAGAGATACCAAGGTCAGCACTTCCATTTTTTGCTGCTTTGATGCCTGCAGAAGAACCTGGTGCTTGAATTTCGATGAACACTGGTTCGCCTTTATTCATGTAGGTTTCTGCAAAAACTTCAACCAGTGGAGAAGCACTGTTAGAGCCAACTACAGAGATAGTTTCTTTAGCTGAAGCTGTATTCACTGTTAGAGCGCCTAGTAGTGCGATTGCACCGATAACTGTCTTTTTCATCACAAATTTCCTTTAGTGGCGTTATTGCCGTAATGTTTTGCTTGAACGAGGCCTACTTTAGAATCCGAATGTGACAGTTGTGTTTCACTTAATTGAAGCCTATATGACAACTACAAATTAATGGCTAATTTCTCTCCTACTCGACTAATTGATAGTCGCGCGCCCATCAGATGCAGTTATTGAATGCAGGTCTCACCATCGTTTTAGCACCAAAAAACTAGATTTCCCTCTCTATTTATATCCAACACTAACCAATATATTTCTCTATTTATCAATCAAGCGGCCCTAAGACGATGGATAAAAAGATGCACCTTTATCGCCATTTCGAACAATAAACAACCATCCATATCAAATACCTATCGCATATAACGAAATCAAAGCCTTTATTGATTGAATTGTCAGTCTCATTAGTTAGAATCGCCAATTAATTCTAATAATAATAATTCTCATCTATTTATTTTATTCAAAAAAGGACATTACATGCGCCAACTTCTCAGTGGCTTATCAATCAAAATACAAATTCTTATACCCGTACTATTTTCCGTCGTTTTACTTTTAGCCGGTGTCATTATCGGTGGTGAAAAGCTAGAAAGTGCATTCAAAGATGTGTCAGTAGCAACCGACCAATTAATCTTACATAAAGAAGAACTCAGCGAAATCGTCGACAACAGCTATGGCATGCGTATCAAAGCGATTTACAGTCTATTCAATGCTGATGACGTAAAAACACTGGTTGAAACACTAAACCAAAAACGTGATCAGAATACTCGCCTACTGAATTCATTAGACACAGTGCCAGGCATGCAAGATGAAGTAGCGGCGATGAACAAAGCGATGAATCACTATGTCGACTTTTCTCGCACCACCATGCTTCCTCTATTAAGAGCGAAACACGGCGATACATCACTCTCTTCAGATTTTGAAAACCGCTACCAGATCGCAATCGACCAATACCGACACGCGGGTAATGACATGGTGCAAGCGATCAACACGCTTTCTAAAAAGTTGAATCTGCTTGCGACTCAAGAAGTCGACATCAATGGT
Organism: Vibrio sp. 10N.222.49.C9; assembly: GCF_041474985.1. Classification (NCBI taxonomy): domain Bacteria; kingdom Pseudomonadati; phylum Pseudomonadota; class Gammaproteobacteria; order Vibrionales; family Vibrionaceae; genus Vibrio; species Vibrio sp. 10N.222.49.C9. Next base: position 128,435 of record NZ_JBFRVD010000020.1, read on the forward strand.
CAGCAACACACCAGCACACTCGATACCGCAACCATTGCGCTTCTAGTGATCCTATCTGTAGCTCTAATTATCAGTTGGACGCTGGCTGGTATCATTGTTAAGCCGATCAGCAACATTCAAGAAACGATGCGGGAAGTAGCAAAAGGTAACTTGTTAGTTAAAGCAGAAGAGTATGGCGACAACGAAATCTCACGCCTAGCGCAAGACGTAAACCAGTCTGTTGAACAGCTGCGTGACACGGTAAGCTCGCTGTCTCGAATCAGTATCGAAGTGGCTTCTGCGTCGACAGAGCTGGCGGCTGTAATGACACAGTCCAGCGTTAACTCAGACCAAGAGAAGCAAGAGGTGGAGCAAGTTGCTTCTGCTGTGAACCAATTGGAAAGCACAGCAGCACACGTTAATGAGAACGCAGTACAAGCCGACTCAGCGTCTAAGCAAGCTGACGAAATGGCGACACACAGCATGAGCTTGTTTAATGAAAGCAACAAAGCTAACGAACAGATGGCGATTCAGCTAAGCGAAGCTGCAAATGTTGTGGGTACGCTAAAAGAGCACTCTGAACAGATTGGTAAAGTGATTGAGGTGATTCAAAGTATCTCTGAACAAACTAACCTACTTGCGCTTAACGCAGCAATTGAAGCCGCTCGTGCAGGTGAAAGCGGGCGTGGTTTCGCAGTGGTTGCTGATGAAGTTCGAATGCTAGCGGCACGTACACAAGATTCAACCAAAGAGATCCAAACCATCATAGAAGGTTTGCAGGTTCAATCCGGTAACGCGAATGAAAGCATGAGCAGCTCATTATCTATGCTGGAACACAACCAAACTCTTGCAGGTGAAGTAAGCGCGGCGCTTTCAGGCATTGCTAACTCGGTAACGGACATGACTGAGATTAACACTCAGGTTGCCTCTGCCGCCGAAGAGCAAAGCCAAGTAACCTCAGACATCAACCGTAACATCTCAAACATCTACAGCCTAGTAAGCCAAAACGTTACCGGCATTACTCAAGCCGCTGCAGCAAGCCACGAGCTTTCTAACCTAGCAGAACAACAGAAGCAGCAGTTGGATTACTTTAAGGTATAGGCTTCAAGGTACGAAGTTCAAGGCAAACAGATTCAGGCTGTATGCTCTTTAGAACTCGCCGATAAACAAAAAGCCAGCCATCATGGCTGGTTTTTCGCTTTTAGACACTACTGACGAGATTCAGCCGCTCGAATTCTTTCAATCGCTTCTACCCTTCTAAGCTGTTCTGGTAGGAAATGTTCAGTCCTAAGTTGCGCAATCTTCTCTTGTTGTTCGGTTTTTGATAGGAATGAATCTTTCAAGACATCATTTCGTTCTGCGAAGTAGACCTCTAACGAGTCTTCAAAGGCCGCTCTTTGTTTATCAAGTGCTTCAAGTCTCTGGGTTGCTTCTTCACCGACAAGTTCGCTTCTCTTTAAGTATTTACCCTGTTCATCGAGACCTTCAGAGCTAGAGAGCTGTTGGAGTAACACCTGATTCTGGTGACTCGACTGAACATAATCAGGTTGCTCAGATAGATAGGATTCGAGTCTTTGTTGGTATTCTTCATCCTCTAATCCCTCCTGTTTCAGAAGTAACTTTTCTAAGGCGATTTCTCTCATTCTGTTGTCGTGCGTAAACAGAATACTTATCTCGCTCTCACTGAAAAACTGAGCTTGGAGGTCAAGGAGCGCTTGATTGAGTGCACGTAGATCATCAGCGGAAATGGATGTGGTACCGAACTGCACGTCCAACGATGTCAGTGCCGACTTATACTCAAGATATTTGGCAAACAGTGCTTCATCAACCACGGTTGTTGATGATTGTTCGTGGTGTTTCGCCACGTTGTCTCGAATATCTTCAAGGGTTAATTCTGTATTACCTGACACGAAATATTCCATCATGTCTTTTGCTGATGCGTTATCGATGTCGGTATCTTGCTGAGAGGTGACTTTCAATGAGGAGACGCGTTGTTCGTCGTCAGTATGTGTATCTTGATTATTTAGATATAAAAAGACCGCCGCTGTGCTCATCAGGGCTATCGTGGTTATCGACAAAATGGCGGTCTTTTTCATCATACTTCCCTTGTTTTCTTGTTAAACGGCTTTGCAGACTACAAGCCAGCCAACTTCAATCGATTGGCATGCTGACGATATAGAGTTACAGGATCTGTCTCAAACAAGTGGTGAATTCCCAATAACCCATTAATCTCATCTAGGTGGTTCATTTTGTAATCATCACCAATCACTTTGCCCAAATGCGCGCTGCATGCTCCTACTAAGCCATCATTAGGTTCGTTGAAGGCTAAGCCTAGGATTGTCATCGCTCCGTCGGTAGGATCAAGAAGGTTGGTAAAAGTGGAAGACCCTGTCCATGAATAGTAATAAACGCCGTTACTTGCTTGCCACTCACCATCGCCACACTCAGACGTCGGAACGCCCTCAGGGTAAAACTGGTTGAAGGCTAGCGAGCCTTCTGTGGTCAATGCTTCAAGAGAAGCGAGGCCGTCTTGGTCGAGATCCGTTCCACCAGATAAAAGGTTAATCAGTGTCGTTAATCCACCTGCTAATTTAACCGCGATACCTTCTGTGACAGAGCCTTCAGATACGTTCCCTCGAACGAGATCAGCGACCTTAGAACCTTTATGCACACCGCCAATACTGGTCACTGAAGCAACAAGATCAGGTCGAACTGACGCAACATAACGAGCCGTAGGCCCACCGTGGCTATGACCAACCAGATTCACCTTACTTGCTCCTGTTGCAGCTAACAGCGTTTCAACTTGGCTGAGTAACTGTTCACCACGGACCTCTGAACTGTTGGTTGCAGAGACGTGAGCGACATATACGTTCGCGCCATCTTTGGTTAGGGATTCAGGTACGCCATAGAAATAGTCAACGCCCGCTAATGTATCGAAACCAAACAGACCATGTACCAACATAATGGGGTATTTCGTTTCAGTGTATCCGCTGGCTTCTAATGCTGATGCGCTCGTTCCGGCATATACGCCAAAACTGGATAGGCAGGCTATCGTCCAAATTAATATCTTTTTCAATGCTCTTTCCCTAAACAGATTAGACCTCTGATGAGTAAAAGAACCGTAGATGATGATTTTATAAAACAGAAAGTAACGACTTCATATTTGTGATGGCGAACTTGAATTAAACAGGTGCGATGAACATCAGGCAAACAGAATCAGGAGAAAAAAACATAAGCAATTGATTAAATTAACATTTAACTAAGGTTGATGAGATTGTTCTTTCAATATCCCGACTCAAATATCAATTCAACATTCTCAATAAACCAAAATTATTCGACAAATAACCGTTTGGAAACAGGTATTTTTCAACCAAAACTCGTTGATAACTTGAGGCTTATTCCATTAACGACACACCACAACCCTGAATATATTGACGCTAATTATTGATTTTAGATATAGGTCGTACCAGTTATTTACTTATCCACTTATCAAGAAACAAGCAACAAGCAACAAGCAACAGCGTTTCTGTTTGGCTCATCTAAATATAAAAGAGAATACAGTGATGAAAAATACGGCTTTAATACTCACGTTAGCCCTGCCTTTTGGCGCTTATGCCGCTGAAGACTCAATACCAACACCTGAATCAATTACATCTGCACAAGTACTCAGTGCACAAGGCTCAGAGACCTATTCATATGTTAGATGTTGGTATCGAACCGATGCCTCTCATGATTCCCTAGCCACCGACTGGAAGTGGGCAAAGAAAGAGAGTGGTGATTACTACACGATCAACGGATATTGGTGGTCTTCTGTTTCTTTCAAAAACATGTTCTACAGTGATGCGCCTCAATCTGAAATCAAACAGCGTTGCGAACAGACGCTCGACATCCAACATGACGCCGCTGACATCACCTACTTTGCCGCAGATAATCGCTTCTCTTACAACCACTCCATCTGGACCAACGATAACGCGTTCCAGGCCAATAGCATCAATCGTATTGTCACCTTTGGTGATAGCCTGTCCGACACTGGTAATCTATTTAATGGCTCACAATGGTTTTTTCCGAACGCAGATTCGTGGTTTTTAGGGCACTTTTCGAATGGTTTAGTCTGGACGGAGTATTTAGCAAAAGCGAAAGATGTCCCTCTGTATAACTGGGCTGTGGGTGGCGCCGCAGGTACCAACCAATACGTGGCATTGACTGGTGTATATGATCAAGTCACCTCTTATCTGACCTACATGAAAGTCGCCAAAAACTATCGTCCGGAAAACTCACTGTTTACTTTAGAGTTTGGCCTCAATGACTTCATGAATTACAACCGAGAAGTCGCCGATGTAAAGGCTGACTTTAGCAGCGCGCTGATCCGCTTAACAGAATCTGGTGCGAACAATATCCTGCTGTTCACCTTACCCGATGCAACCAAAGCCCCTCAATTCAAATACTCTACCGAACAAGAGATAATAAAAGTTCGTGGCAAGATCTTAGAATTCAACCAGTTCATCAAAGCTCAAGCCGAGTATTACCAAGGTATGGGGAAAAACGTGGTGTTGTTCGATGCAAGTGCGTTGTTCGCCAGCATTACCGATAACCCAGAACAACATGGCTTTCGAAACGCGAGTGATGCTTGTCTTAATATCAATCGAAGCTCAGCCGCGGACTACTTGCGAAGCCACAGCTTAACCAATGACTGTGCCACCTATGGTTCAGACAGTTATGTATTCTGGGGCGTGACGCACCCAACCACCGCCACACACAAATACATTGCCGACCACATCTTGGCGTATTCGTTCTCGACGTTCAATTTCTAACTAAATATCGAAAAGTAATGGCTGAGCCAAGGTCGAGATACAAAAAAACCGCCTAATATTGGCGGTTTTTATTTATGTCAGTTTTACTAGCAAACGCTTTAAAACTGGCTGGTGATTACTCGTCGTCCACTTTTGGTGCGACTTTCTTCTTAGGGATAAACACGGTATCACCCACGGCCACATTTTGGTGGAAGCTCTTATCGCGCTTAACTGGTTTCTTCGGCGTTTTCTTCGCTTGAGTGTTGGTCTTCTTCTTAGCAGGACCGCCTTTAGCAAACGCAGGTTTACGTGGCTTAATGCCTTTGAATTTACCTTTTAGGCCTTCAAGTACAGAGAAGGTCAAATCTTGTTGAAGGTAAAGTTCAACACGCTTGAAGCTGTCCCAGTCTTTTGGACCAACCAAAGAAATCGCATCGCCTTTGTTACCCGCACGGCCAGTACGACCTACACGGTGCACGTACTCTTCCGTATGCTTAGGCATATCAAAGTTGATAACGTGGCTCACGTTTGGAATATCAATACCACGTGAAGCAACATCGGTAGTTACCAAGATCTTGTAAACCGCACGCTCGAACTGGCTCATAATAGCATTACGTTGCGTTTGGTTTAGGTTACCACTCAGTGCTACCGCTTTAAGCTTCTTCTCGTTCAACTTATCTGTTAAACGGTCAGTATCAGCGCGTGTTGCTGTGAAGATCATTACCTGACGGTATTCAGCTTCTTCCAGTACACGGTCTAAAATCGCTTCTTTGTGATCTAGGTGATCACATAAGTAGAATTTCTGTGTGATATCTAAGTGTTGCTCGTTAGAAACACCAACAGAGATACGCTTAGGTGCGTCTAGCATTTCATTTGCAATGCCATTTACTTCAGCGTGATCTAACGTTGCAGAGAACATCAACGTTTGACGACGACGGTGTTTAGCTGCATTGGCAATGCGACGAAGTTCTGGAGCGAAACCCAGATCAAGCATACGGTCCGCTTCATCAAGGATTAGCGTTTCAACACCATCTAGGAACAATGAACGATGTTCTAGGTGGTCAGCAAGACGGCCTGGAGTCGCAACGATAAAACGAGGGTACTTACGCAGTGCTTTAACTTGGTCGTTAAAGTTCTCACCACCTAAGATAAGCGCCGCTTCATAAGACAGACCACCAAGCATGCTACGCAGTTCGCCGTAAACTTGCTTCGCTAGCTCACGAGTAGGAGCCAAAATTACACCACGAGGATCTTTAGCAGAAAACGCTTTTGTTTTTAATGCTTTATGTATCATTGGCAACACAAACGCCAATGTTTTTCCTGATCCCGTTTTTGATGAAGCCAATAGATCCTTACCAGCAATAGCAACAGGGATCGCTTTTGATTGGATCTCTGTCGCCTTCTTGAAGTCGTAATGTTTTAAGTTCTTCAGTAAGCGGTTATCTAAGCCTAAATCTTTAAAGTGCAAAGGACTCTCCAGTCATGATGGTATTGAATAAAATTAATTTAACGTGACATGATACCGCGAAAGTACTTTATAAGGATAGAGATCACAGTAAATTTATCCCTTTATCCCTTTATCTATCTTTAGCTAGAACAACGTATGCATTGCTAGCAAAGGGATAGCTCTCCAAAAACACCTTCAAGTCGTCTCTAAATCCTTCATCTCATAAATGAGACACAACGTGATACTTAGCTAATTACCTCAAAAATTTAGCAATTTCTTTAGTTATTGTTTTTGCAGTTAAAAAATTAGTCGCTACAATCATTAATGAAGCGACTATATGATAAAGAATGTATAGCGCATCTTTTGATGATAAATAAGCAAGGAGTTCTTATGAATAAGACGTTAATCGCAGCTGCAGCATCAGTTTTCATTTTAGCCGGTTGTTCTTCAGAACCAGAAGAAGCTGCAGTGTCAGAAATGGATCAACTAACTAACCAAGTGGCTCAACTTACAAGCGAAGTTGAAGCACTTAAGAGTGACAAAGCAGCCGCAGAAATGAAGGCTCAAGAAGCAGAAGCAGCCGCTATGGCAGCGAAAGAAGAAGCGGATCGTGCTAACGAACGCATCGACAACATCGCTGAGTCTTACACTAAGTAGTTTGAGATCTAATCGCGATTAAGCTGTAGATTAAATAAGTCGCAAAAAGCAGTATATAGACAGCACCACTTCTTATCGGATGTGGTGCTTTTTTTGGGTGACACTAATGCGAGTAAACAAGATAAAACCGCCCCTTGTTGCAGAAGAGGCAATCGAATTAAAACTCAATCACAGGTGGTGCTATCTCTACAGGTACGCCGTTTTGAGCAAAGATAACCGCTTTCGCCTTTGAATTTGGCAGTTCTGCGTCTTCAAGCCACCATTTTAGTTCCACAGGGATCTGTAATGATTTCTTTGAACCATCACTTCGAGTTAATGGCTCGTGCGCTTCTACAAACACACTTCTATCAGGCTCTAATGACACCTTAATCGGCTCATTGATAATGGTGACCTGTTCACCACGGTTCACTTGCTCAAACAGCCACTCAATGTCTTTAGGTTCCATTCGGATACAACCAGAGCTAACTCGTAAACCTATCCCGAAATCTTTGTTTGTACCATGGATCAAATAGTCGCCAGCGCCATAAGCAAGCCTCAAAGCGTACTCTCCCAATGGATTTTCCGGCCCGGCAGGAACCACTCTCGGTAATTCAATGCCCTTTTCAAGATACTCGTTGCGGATTGAATTTGGTGGCGTCCATGTTGGATTCGGTCTTTTTTGGCTTATCTTGGTGATCATCTCGGGAGTATCACGCCCCACTCGACCGATGCCGACAGGGAAAACATGCACCTGATTTTTCTCAGGCTCAAAGTAATACAACCTTAACTCAGCAAGATTGATGACAATCCCCTTTCTTGGGGTGTCAGGCAAAATCAAGCGGCTTGGAATGCTTAACACATAGCCTTCCGCGGGAAGAAAAGGATCCACCCCTTTGTTGGCTGCCATTAAAGAGAGAAAACCAATATCGTATTGCTTGGCAATGATGGCCAAGGTTTCGCCCGCCGCCACTTCATGCTGCTGGATTCTGCCCACAATGCGGCTTTCCGTTGGTGGCAATTCAAAGGTTGCAGCAGACACCCACGATGAAGCTATCCCGCTGGCAAGCAAAGTAGTTCTTACAACAAGCGACGCCGCCCTGTGGAGTCGTGTTTTCATTGACTGCAAAGGCGTCGAGTTAACGCAATACGACATACAAATCCTTGGTTTGTCTTTTATCAAAGTTTAGATTATCTCTGATCAAACGTCTCTACAACGTATTGTTGTCTCGAAACTAATAGGCAACAAGTTTATATGTAAGCCTTTTCTTCTCATTCACTTGCAATTTACCCATACAAAATCGATTGCCTTTACGCTTTCAACATATTTGGTTATCAATATTAATAAAACTATAATGGCAGACCTATTTTGTGACTAAAGTCTCATGGAGCCACGTTCTAACTCGCTAATATTGCCTCAACAAAACGAATTCAATTCAACAGAATCGGTAATTGATTAAATCCTGTTCCTATAATTACCGTTTAAACTTTGGAGAACGACCATGGCTACACCTCATATTAATGCTCAAGCTGGTGATTTCGCAGAAACAGTACTTATGCCGGGCGACCCGCTTCGCGCAAAATACATTGCAGAAACATTCCTTGATGACGTGAAGCAAGTTTGTGACGTTCGCAACATGTTTGGCTACACAGGCACTTACAAAGGTAAGAAAGTTTCTGTAATGGGCCACGGTATGGGTATCCCATCATGCTGCATCTACGTACACGAGCTAATCGCTGAGTTCGGCGTGAAAAACGTTATTCGTGTAGGTAGCTGTGGCGCGGTACGTGACGACGTTAAACTAATGGACGTTGTTATCGGCATGGGTGCATCTACTGACTCAAAAGTAAACCGCATTCGTTTCAACAACCACGACTTCGCTGCTATCGCTGATTTCGGTCTTCTAGAAGAAGCAGTAAACCAAGCTCGTGCACAAGAAGTTCCAGTTAAAGTTGGTAACGTATTCTCTGCAGACCTTTTCTACACTCCAGAAGCTGACCTTTTCGAAAAAATGGAAAAGCTAGGCATCCTAGGTGTTGATATGGAAGCGGCTGGTATCTACGGCGTTGCTGCAGACCTTGGTGCTAAAGCACTAACTATCCTAACAGTATCTGACCACATCATCCGTGGTGAAAAACTAAGTTCTGAAGAGCGTCAAAAGTCTTTCAACGACATGATGAAAGTTGCTCTAGAGACAGCAATCAACATCTAACGATTTGATAAAAGATACATTGAAAAGCGTTACCCCGCAGCCAGGCTCGCTTGGCTGCTCAAATAATCCCGAGGGGGAGATCGTGTCTAACGACAAGCTGCCAAAAGATGCGGATGGTTTGCAACTCAACTTTTGTAAAACATTGGCGTGTGACAACTTTGGCTTGAGCGATGCAAAACGGTATGTTTTGCAACACGCGAACCCTAAGCGTCCAGCGATGGTTTGTCGTGAATGTGGAGCTTTCCCCCCCTTACTTAACAATCGTGAAGTGTTAAGCGAACTTCATCGCCTAAGACAACTTCACAGCGACGGGCTCCCTGCTTGTCGTAATGATGATTGCGATAACTTCGGCTTATCGGTTCATACCCATAAACATCTTTATCATGCCTTCGGCTACAGTGGCGACAGGCAGCGTTATCGATGCAAAGACTGCCAAACAACCTTCGTTGATAAATGGTCTGGATCCAATAAAAAACTCCAATTTCAAGAGAACCTCATGGGCTTACTGTTCATGGGCTATTCCGTACGTGAAATCTGCCGAAAATTAGAGATCAACCCAAAGACTTTCTATGATCATGTTGACCATATCGCGAGCCGTTGTCGTCGTAAATTAGCGATGATCGATGCACGATGGGTTAACCATGCGAAAGATTACGAGTTCGCATCTCACTACCAGCGTCTGCAACCACAAAGTAACAACGGTGTGGTGTGGATAGCGACGGGCGAGGCGCATTCTGGCTATATACTTTGCCAACACGTTAACTACTCTCAAAATGAAGAACCATCAGGAAACGTCGACCATAACCCTTATGATGATGTGGCACGATTTGTATCCAAAGAGCACTCTTCAGAAGCAAATCTCGAACTGCCTCAGCCCTCTGACAAACTAAAAGAGCGCATTGAACAGCAGTACCAAGTGATTCTTGCGAGAGGTAACGTTGAGGACCCTATGGGTAACCTCACCACATTTAGTTACCCTTCAAAAGGCGCTCTCATTCGACCGCCTTATACCTCTTATGCTCACTTCTTACATGTGTTGGATATGTGTAACGAAGACAAGCATGTCGCCATCTATATGCCACAAGATCCATTACTAAGATCTGCCGCTTTAAGTGTATGTTTGCCGCGCATTCAGAGTCAAAATATTGACCTCATGTATGTCGAAGAAGATTCAGGCTGGCAAGACGACCAAAGTTTTGAAAAGATCGACATCGTTCACATGAGTTGGTGGCGAGATCGCTGGGCTATTGCCAATCAGGGTGATAACCAGAAAGGTATCTGCTACCTAACCGGTAACAATCCAGAACCAAAACAGTGGTTTAACACAGCCTCAATTCAACAAACTAAGTTCTATCAACAGCGCTTTCAGTTGTTATTTGATAGCTTTATTAATGAGCCCAGACGTAAGCTTCGTCCTGGGGGCATTCTTCCATTGCTCGACATATTTAGAGCTTGGCACAATCTGTGCTACCAAGATAAGCAAGGGCTCACGGCAGCACAACGCTTAGGCGTAGGGGAGCTGCCATTAACTCTAAAGCAACTACTTTCATAGCAACAAAGCCTCTAGGTAATTATTCGGGAACTCATTGATTTTAAAGCGACAACATGAGGTAACACCCATAATTAGAAAAGATCGATGTTCCTTTGACGCTCTACGAAAGATAATTGGTGCTTATCTCAAATTACACTCTTATAATGATTGTGTTATCAATATGTTCGATAATCATGGATGTAAGTCTTGGACAAAAATCAGTACCTTCTTGAAACAGAATTAGAAAAACTCAAAACTCGTGTCGACTCTGAGCCATCGGTGATCCTAGAGATTGCCCAACAGTGCCTAGTCCGATCAGAGCAAGTTCTGTTTGAAGAGGGTGCCATCCAGTCATTAATGTTAATGGCAAGATGTAGCTGGAACCTGATGGATTACCAAAAAGGTTTAAAATACATCAAGGAAGCCTACAAGCGCCAAAGCCGATTAGATACCGACCTTTTTCTCCCTGAAATCCTCCATTTACACGCGCTCCAGTTCTGGGGACAAGCCAAGTACTATTCCGCCCAACAGTTCTGGATCAATGCTTTAGAGCAGTCCGCGTTGGTTGATGAAGTCGAAATTCAAATTGAATGCCTCATTGGCCTTGGCAATATTTGGCGGATGACCCACGAATATAAACTTGCACGTTCTACCCACCAGCTTGCCGTTAAAGTTGCTAACAACAGCCGCATTGGTTGGTTAGAGGGTAAAGCCAGAATACTGCTTGCGTGGGATTACTACCTGCTCAACAACTATGTTGAAATGCTGTCGGTATTGGACGGTGCAGAAGAAGCATTAAAAGACCATAAAGATAACACTTGGCATGCAGAGGTATGGGACTTTCGAGGCCTTGCCCTACTTGGTCTTGAACGCTTAGATGACGCGGAGCGCGCCACGGCCAAAGCGCACAATCTGGCAGTTGAACACAACCTAGTTTGGATGAAGGCGCACTCATACATCAGCCGAGCTAGATTGGAGCTCCTGAGAAAAAGACCAGAACAAGCGGCGGAATTACTGAGGCTCGCAGAACAATCCGCAAACGAGTTCGATAATGGCGAGTTGCTGAGCCAAATCTGTTACCAACAATCCTTGGTGGCGGAAGAAAACCAAGACTTCCAAGCCGCGCTCGTCGCCTTTAAAAAGTACCGTCAATATTCTATCGGCATGCTCAAAGAGCAAACGACACGTGTCGGTTTGGACAAAGCACGCAGTTCAAAACGCCAACTTGAACAGAGAGCACGAAAACTGATTAATCGTATTCGCGGTCAGCACGAGTACGATCCTGAAAAGCACCTCTCTTACGTTGTCTCTGAAACCTTTTGGTGGGAAAAGTTGGTGCTGTTCAAGACAGAGCTTAAACGTTCAAACCACAGCATCATTATGTTCCATCATGTCGATACTGATTACTTAGATGTCTGTACCGAGATTGCTCATGCTTTATGTAACCAGAATGACTTCATCGCAAGGCTAAGTTCTGAACGTGTGGCCCTTATGCTTTCCGAAAAAGGCGAAGCCGCAGAGCAAACCTTCCAAACTCTCAGCACCATGCTTGATATCTATCCATGGCATAGAAAAGGACTAAAGGGTTCGAAACCGACCGTCAGCCTCAATGATATTTTGACGTTCCCGTTCACGCTTGAACAATTAGAAGAAGACGATGCTGAGGTAATAGAATAATGGAAACTCTATTAAGCAAGATCACAGACGCCGGTTTAGACCCTTCATCAGTATCAGGTGAAGAAGCGATCATCTTCTGGAACCACATTCGTCAGCACGTTTCGACAACGCAAACAGAGCAAGCGCACTGCTATATCATTAGCTCTGAATACCGTGCCGAGTTACAACAAAATCAAACCAGTATCGAAGAGTTGAGACGAGCACTCGATCTGCTCCACCTTCCTGCCGATATCGAAGATATTCTGACAGTCAAAACCAGTTTAAGTGACCGCTTAGTTGAAACTGGTGATTACACCTCAGCACTCAATGAATTCGTCAGTTCATCGACTATCGCGGTTGAACACGGTCATATCGATGAGTATGTATTAGCTATTTTAGGCATGGGCAACCTGTGTGATTCCTATGGCGATCACAACAGAGCACTTCGTTACTACCAAAAAATCAGCAGCATAGACCATGCGATAAGCAGTCGCTCACTTCGCCTCAAATTCAAGCTGCATATGGTAGCAAGCCTACTTCTACTCAATCGCATTACAGCAGCCAGCGATTTACTGAATGAGTGCGAAGAACTGAGTATTTTGGTCAGTGACAAGTTGCTCACAGCTCAAATACTGCTTTACCAAGCAAAGGTGCTGCGCGCTAAGAAAAAACACCATGAAGCGCTACGCTGTCTGTCTAAGGTTCAATACCCAGCCAACAGCATTCAAGCAAGCTGGCTTGCAACCATGACTCGTCTAGAGCTCGCACATTGCCTAAGTGCAACCGGCAAGCAAGACTACGCGAGCATGATTTTGTCGAGCACAGACAAACGCGTGAAAGCCTACTCGTCGCCAGTACTTGCAAAACGATTCTACGATTCGCTGAGTGATGTGTGTATGAATCAAGGGCGTTTTCAAGAAGCGCTAAGCTATGAGAAAAAAGGCTACCGAATTGAAACCGATCTGATGAAGCAGATCCCGATCAGTGAACTCGGTGCAAGCCAACTACGCCGCCTGTCCCGTTTTGAATTACAACTCAAACTCATTCTCTCTGAACAAGAAAACAAAGAGCTCAAAGAGACAACCGAACAACACAAGAATGCGGTGGCTCAGCTTCAACAAGACGTATTCACAGATCCATTAACAGGGTTGCACAACCGCCGCTGGTTAGATGTGAAACTGAAAGACATGCTGCTGCACGATACCTCTTTCGCGCTGATGGTTATTGATATTGACCACTTCAAGTCTATCAATGATGAACTGAGTCACTTAGTGGGCGATAAAGCGATTGTTAGTGTGTCTCAAGAGCTACGTTCATACTTTAAGTTTAGAGGCGCGTCATGTGTCAGATTTGGTGGAGAAGAGTTCCTCGTCATTCTAGAGAACACTGATCTTCCGAAGGCAGAAATGCACTCTGAAAATTATCGAGAGCGCATTTTCCAATTTGGATGGCATGAAATACTTGGGGAGCGTGGTTTGACCGTGAGTATTGGTATCACTTTGCATCGTGACGGAGAGAATACTCAACGCACCTTCTACCGTGCGGATAAAGCGCTATACCGAGCTAAAGCCAACGGCCGTAATCAAGTGTGTACAGAGTAGTGGCATATAGCTCTGTAGCTTAGGCCAACTGCTTATTGATAAAAGAACAGAGAAATACCAGCAAGGGCGGCAAGTGTGCCTATGATACTTTGCTTTGACACCTTCTCTCCTTTCAGCGCATAAATCACCAAAATAAAGACCGGGCTGGTCGCTATCAACGTTTGTGCAATCGCAGGGTTAGCATTCTTCAACGCCACTTGTTGAAGCCATAGAGCGAGAAACGTCCCGACAAAGATTGCTCCTAATAACCACAGTTTATCGAGCTTGGTCATTTCCCATAAATCTCTTTTTATCGATGAATACGGCTTCTTTTCAACGAAAGGGATAATCAGCATCACAGCAAACACGCCAATCGTCAGGCGAATCAAAGCACCTAACAATGGTGGGATATCACCCGCCACTAACGCGTAATGAGAAATAACCACACCAGATGCCTGACAGACACTCGCCACAAGCCCATAACCAATGCCACCCCACTGCGCTTTGTTATTCGATTCACCGCTCGCCGATTTTGATGGCTGGAAGACAACGAAGGTCACCGCTAGTGTTGTAATCACGACACCGAGCCAACTTTGCACTGTCAATACAGCGCCCAGGAACATTAATGCCAGCACACCAGAAAGAGGCGGGGCTAAAGATTCCAGTAACAGCGTCTTATTGGCACCGATTCTTTTCAACGCCGCAAAATAGGCGCTATCTCCAATCGCAATGCCAATCACACCTGAAATTGCCAATATCAGAAAATGGTTGGTACTCAGTTCAAACTCCGGCATCGGAATAAGAGGCATCACCAGCAACATCATCCCTGACGCCACTACACCCTTAACAATGTTCAATTGCATCGCAGAGAAGCGATGACCAAACTGTCCATAAATCCATGTCGCACACGCCCACACAATCGCAGCACCAATAGCCGCCAATTCACCTATATACATCCGTGTTTATCCTTTGTGGTTGTGCACGTCATTTAGAATCGTAGCTGTCATCATTTCAGCTAAAATACCAACCAGAAAGCCGAAATAGCCTCTTCAAACGCGATGAGATTTTATAAGATTCGTCAATAGTTTTGCTCACATTAGAAGCGAACACTCATCATTTATAACTCAGCAAATCATTTTTATAACAATTACTTGGATGATAGCGTACTATATTTATAACTAACATCTAACATTACAAGGATCTGTTATGTTTTTAGACTACTTTGCACTCGGCTTACTCATTTTCGTTGCTCTAGTCATCTTTTACGGCATCATCGTTATTCACGATATCCCTTATGAAATAGCCAAAGAACGTAATCATCCTCACCAAGACGCAATTCACGTCTCAGGCTGGGTTAGCCTATTCACTTTGCACACAATTTGGCCCTTTCTATGGATTTGGGCAACATTATGGCGGAAAGACCGAGGCTGGGGCTTCGAAAAACTCGAAGAAGAGCAACATGATATTCATCATCGCGTGGATATTCTCATCGATCAAGTGAGTACCCTTCAGGAAGAGATCGCACAGCTGAAACAAGCGAACACCGAACCAAGCAGCACAGAAAAAGAGTCAAACAACGTTCAAGATCAGGAGGCTAAGTAATGGATTTACTACTGATAATGACCTACGCGGCACTTTGCATCACTATTTTCAAAGTATTTAATATTCCGCTAAATAAATGGACAGTACCTACCGCTGTGCTCGGTGGCGTGATCATCGTAGGAACATTGATTTTATTGATGAACTACAACCACCCTTTCACACAACTTGGCAACCAAGTTTACTCAACAACGCCAATTGTTTCAGGCGTTAGAGGTAAAGTCATTGAGGTTCCTGTTGAGGCGAATTCTCCTTTAAAGAAAGGAGACATCCTCTTTAAAATTGACCCTATCCCTTTTGAAGCAGAAGTCGCTAAGCTCGAAGCGAAAGTAAAAGAAGCAAGCCAAGGAGCACTTGGGCTTGAATCTCAAGTTGCTGAAGCTGAAGCTGCTAAAATCAAAGCGATTGCAGAAAGAGACAAAGCGCAACGCGAATTTTCTCGTTATAAGCGTGGCTTTGAAAGTGGTGCGTTTACCGAACAACAATTGGATACTCGTAGACAAGCTTATAAGGCATCGGAAGCAGCAGTAAAAGTAGCAGAAGCAAGTCAACAACAAGCTCAGATCGCTCTAAATTCTGAAATTGGTGGCGAGAACACCGCAGTGGCAGGATTACTTGCAGACTTACGTAAGGCTCAATTCAACCTTGACCAAACGGTCGTGAGAGCACCAACGGATGGATATGTTACACAACTAGCACTGCGTCCAGGCGTAATGGCTGTACCGCTACCTCTTGCTCCTGTCATGACATTTGTCCATACGGAAGAAAAATACTACATCGCAGCATTCAGACAAAACTCATTGCAACGACTGCATCCTGGTTTCGAAGCTGAATTTTTATTCAGAGCACTACCAGGCAAGATTTTCAAAGGACGCATTGATGAAATAATCCCAGCTATTGGTGAGAGTCAAATTCAAGCGCGCGGGACACTTATTGGTACCAATGCACTTCGTACTAATGGACGCGTATTTGCTAAAATGACCATCACTGATGACCTGTCTGACTACCATTTACCTATGGGTACCGCGGTTGAAGTTGCCGTTTATTCTGACAGCTTCACCCACGTTTCAATCATGCGCAAGGTCCTTATTCGCATGAAGAGTTGGCAAAACTATCTATACCTAGACCACTAAACGGTCAAAGGTACGTGACGAACCCGCTTAACACATTGTTAAGACGAATGAAAAAGTCAGACTCGCTCTGACTTTTTTGTTGCTGGATTAACCGTAAAATTACGCTTTTTACACGATATTTAGGTGTTCAGATGGAATTTTAGACATCTAGACACTTACCTTCCTTTATGGAAGGGTTCTACTGTATAATGCGCGCCTTATTTTTTATATTTGCCCAAAAAACGTTCTCATTGAGACGCATATTAATAATGGCGAATATTTATTCTTTATTTTGCTTTATTTTTCAGAATTCGAGGTTATCTATGAACTTTTCAGCTAAAACAGTGGTCGTTATCGCCATTGGCGCTGCACTGTACGGCATTGGTGGTTTACCTATGTTTGGTGTCCCAGTGTTTGCTAACACGACATTGAAACCAGCAATGGCAGTTCTAGCACTGTTTTCTGTTTTGTTCGGCCCTATTGTTGGCTTCTTGGTTGGCTTTATCGGTCACTGGGTAACGGATCTGTTCGCAGGCTGGGGTGTGTGGTTAACTTGGGTTTTAGGCTCAGGTATCGTAGGCATGGTTATCGGCTTATTCCCGATGTTGACCAAGAACCGCCTTCAGCAAGGTGAGTTGCCTATGAAGGACTTCGCGCTGTTTGTGGTACTTGCCCTTGCCGGTAATGTGGTTGGTTACGGCTGCTCTGCATTCCTAGATACCATCCTTTATGCAGAACCGTTTACTAAAGTCTTCACTCAACTCTCTATCATTGCTGCCGGTAACACCGTTCTGATCGCTGTTGTTGGCTTACTGATCCTAAAATCAGTCGCTAAACGCAACAAACAAAGCCGTAACCTGACTGAGGCATAAGCGATAATGACTATAGCATTTTCGAACTTCTCTTTTAGATATGAGTCGCTGGATAAACCGACGCTAAAAAATATCAATCTAAGGATAGAGAAAGGAGAGAAAATCGTCATTATTGGACCAAGCGGTAGTGGTAAATCTACCCTAGGTCAATGCCTTAACGGTCTGATTCCTCATGCTATCAAAGGTGAGGTGACTGGCTCTCTAGAGATCAACGGTAAGAACATTTCTGATTTTTCTATGCACGACTATACCGAGCAGGTTGGCACAGTATTACAAGATACTGATAGCCAATTTGTCGGTTTGAGTATTGGCGAAGACATCGCATTCGCACTGGAAAATCAGTTAGTGTCGAACATTGATATGTACCCTCTGGTTAAGTCGACAGCAAAAATGGTCGACTTAGCAGATATGCTTGATCGCTCGCCACATGATTTATCCGGCGGCCAGAAACAACGCGTGTCATTAGCGGGCATCTTAGTTGATGACGTTGACATCCTGTTGTTTGATGAACCTTTGGCTAGCCTTGACCCGAAAACGGGTAAAGCGACTATCGAAATCATCGACCAACTTCATAATGAAACCAACAAGACTATAGTCATCATCGAGCATCGCCTTGAAGATGTACTACATCGCGATATCGATCGAGTGATCTTGATGGAGCGCGGTGAAATTGTCGCGGACATGACACCCGATGAAATCTTAGCTTCTGAACTGCTTGAAACACACGGTATTCGTGAACCACTTTATTTATCTGCTCTGAAGGCAGCGAAAGCACCTTTGACCAGTGAAGATAAGCTATCAAACCTCAAAG
Organism: Vibrio sp. 10N.222.49.C9; assembly: GCF_041474985.1. Taxonomy (NCBI): domain Bacteria; kingdom Pseudomonadati; phylum Pseudomonadota; class Gammaproteobacteria; order Vibrionales; family Vibrionaceae; genus Vibrio; species Vibrio sp. 10N.222.49.C9. Next base: position 146,658 of record NZ_JBFRVD010000020.1, read on the forward strand.
CTCTCGATTACAAAAGATTCCGCCCTGCGGTTCAGGCTTGGTTTGCAGAGCGCCCGACTCCAGTTGCCGAGAAGCAGTACCAACCTTTGCTTGAGGTCCACGGCCTAACTTACTCTTACGATGGTGAAAAGAACGCTCTCGAAGATGTCAGCTTTAAGATTGGTAAGGGTGAGTTCGTTTCAATTTTAGGCAAAAACGGTTCAGGCAAATCTACCATCACTAAACTCATCATGGGTGTGATCGATGCCGATTCAGGCTCTTCCTATCTAAATGGTGAAGACCTATCTGAGCTTTCTATCTTTGAAAGAAGCCAGAAAGTCGGTGTCGTGATGCAGAACCCAAATCATATGATCTCGCATCATATGATTTTTGATGAGATTGCTTTTGGTCTTCGTAACCGCAACATTGCAGAAGAGCTGATCACAGAAAAAGTAGAGCATGCTCTTGAGTTGTGTGGGCTGAGTAAGTTCCGCCACTGGCCGATCGAAGCACTGAGCTACGGTCAGAAAAAACGAGTAACCATCGCTTCTATTTTGGTGCTGGAGCCTGAGCTTCTTATCTTGGATGAGCCGACAGCAGGTCAAGACTACCGTAACTACACATCCATGCTGGCATTCATCCAAAAGCTTAATCGTGATTTGGGTATTACCGTTGTGATCATCTCACACGACATGCACCTCGTTCTCGAGTACACCACACGTTCAATCGTAATCGCAGACAGCAAGTTGATTGCCAATGCCGCGATGACGGAAGTATTTAGCCAACCATCACTTCTAGAACGTGCAAATCTTTGTACCACCAGCATTTATGAACTCGCGACTATGATGAAAATCGACGACACCAATGCGTTTATGCAGTACTTCATCGACTACGAGAGAAGCGCTCAATGAACGCATCAAAAGTAAAATTCGGCATCAATTACATTGATACAAAATCACCGCTTCATGCACTTAACGGCATCACCAAATTTGCGCTCTTCTTAGCTTGGGTAACCGTGGTATTGACTACGTTCGACCTAAGATTGATTACGCTGCTTATTGTGACTGGTTTATACCTGCTAAAGCTCACCAATGTGCCTGTACGCGTATATAAGCCTCTGTTATTGGGTACGGCGAGTGTATTGAGCCTAAATGCTTTGTTCATGTATCTGCTGGCTCCACAGCAAGGTACTGAGCTCATCGGCAGCAAAACCTTATTGCTGACATTGCCGGGTAACTACTCGTTGAGCCAAGAGACTCTGTTTTACTTGGTTACTGTGACGCTCAAATACATGAGCATGTTCCCGATAGCGTTGATTTTTGTCTTCACAACGCATCCGACTGAGTTTGCAGCTAGCCTCAACCGTATCGGTGTTCCTTACAAGATCGCCTATGCGGTCAGCTTAACACTGCGTTACTTGCCAGAAGTTAAGAAAGACTTCATCAATATCATGCATGCTCAACAGGCTCGTGGTGTAGAGCTCTCAAAGAAAGCGCCTCTAATTACTCGAATCAAAAATGTGGCTAAGGTTCTAGGCCCGCTCATTTTCTCTAGCTTGGACCGAGCAGACGAGATCTCTAACGCAATGACGTTACGAGGTTTTGGCCGACACAAAGCTCGCACTTGGTATAGCTATGCACCTTTGAAACGTATCGACTTTGTTTGTTTAGGTGTCATCGCTTTTATCGTGGTGTTAGCCATTGCGAAACGCATTCTAGAGCCGCAGTTATTTTGGTATCCGTTCTAGTCATCTGAATTAGCATAGATAAACAAAGACTTTAAATAACACACCGCTCAATAGGGCGGTGTTTTTGTTTATGCCAAAATCTGATTGATAATTGAACCAATGACACAATACTGACTATATTTAACGATAAATTGACCAGTTATTTACCCTTGGAGTTTGAGATTTAATTCATAAGCTCTTAATATACTCTTTTACAGAATGTTACAATCAATAGAGATTTGTAATGGCTCGAATTACTCAAGTACAGAAACTAGAAAATCAAAAAAACTACGATGAGATCGTACTAAACCTTTTTCTGGCTGAAGGACATGAAGCACTAACTTATGCAAGGATTGCTCAAGAGATTGGCATTAGTTTAACGACGCTTCAGGGCTATTATCCGTCGACCCGCGCTATTCGTTCAGTACTTCACGAACACATGCTATCGATCGTTATAGACAGTCTAGACTTTTCATCGGAAGCGCTTTTTATCCAATCTTGGCAAGCCGCTCTAGATAATGAGCAGTTTCGATACGTGATTAAATTGATGTTTTTCCATGCTTCGCAAATAAAGAACCCTGAGCAATTTAACCTCAGCTCGAACGGCGAATTTCGTGAAAAGATGTTGGACAGTTTAGGCAACGACTCAGTTCGAATCCTTGAAATGGTAGTCGGACGCTCAATGTTCTATCTCACCAACTTCAAGTAACGCTAACCAGCTTACTGAAATAGAAAAAGGGAACCCTAGGGTTCCCTTTTTCTATTTCAGAAAAGTGAGCAGCGATGACCTGCTCAACTTATAGACCTAATTTAGCTTGTAAAAAACGGTCGATAACGGCGGCAAACGCAGCTCAATCGATGTGTCTAGCCCTTCGCTCTCTACAGATTCAATCTCAGCAGTCTGCTTCACTTCAAAACCGCTGCCTGCATAGTCGACAGAGTCTGTATTCAACAACAATGCGTATTCACCTTTTGCAGGAACACCTAAGCGGAAATGCTCGTGAGGCACTGGCGTAAAGTTAGAAACCACCAATACACGCTCGCCTGATTCACTGATACGCTCATGAGCTAAGATACTCGCTTCAGCTGAATCCTGTAGACGCCATTCAAAACCTTTCGGGTCGAAATCAAGATCATGCATTGCAGCTTCAGAACGGTAAAGATTGTTCAAATCTTTCGTTAAGCGCTGAACACCTTGATGACGTTCATAATCTAGCAAGAACCATTGCAGTTGATCATCGTGGTTCCATTCCGCCGTCTGACCAAATTCAGCACCCATGAAGTTCAGCTTCTTACCTGGTTGCGCATACATGTAACCCATATAAGCACGTAGGTTTGCCGTTTGCTGCCATTCATCACCAGGCATCTTGTTGTGGATAGAACCTTTACCGTAAACCACCTCATCGTGAGACAGAGACAATACATAATTCTCACTGTGTGCGTAAACCAGTGGGAAGGTAATCGTATCGTGGTGATATTTACGGTTGATTGGGTCTTCTTGAATGTAAGACAAGCTGTCGTGCATCCAACCCATGTTCCACTTAAAGCCAAAGCCTAAGCCGCCCATAAAAGTCGGTGCTGAAACACCAGGGAAAGCCGTTGATTCTTCAGCAATCGTCATCGCATTCGGAAAGTGTTTATACACTTCTTCGTTCATCCACTTAAGGGTTGCGATAGCGTCGTAGTTTTCGTTGCCGCCATCCGCATTCGGGATCCATTGGTCATGGCTACGCGAATAGTCGAGGTACAACATCGAAGCAACCGCATCAACACGGATGCCATCAATGTGGAATTGCTCGAACCAGTACAGTGCATTAGAAACTAAGAAACGACGAACATGCTCTTTACCTAAATCGTAAATGTACGAGTTCCAATCTTGATGCCAACCACGACGTGGATCTGGATCATGGAATAATGGCGTACCATCGAAGTTTGCTAGGCCGTGATCATCACTTGGGAAGTGAGCAGGAACCCAGTCCAGAACAACGCCAAGACCCGCTTGGTGACATTGATCGACGAAGTATTTGAAATCATCTGGAGAGCCAAAACGGCTAGTCGGTGCAAATAGACCTACAGGCTGATAGCCCCAAGAACCGTAGAATGGATGTTCTGAAACTGGCATTAGTTCAACGTGCGTGTAGCCAAGATCCGTTAGGTATGGGATCAGCTCTGCCGCAAGCTCGCGATAATTTAAGAATTCACCTTCAGCGTTACGCTTCCAAGAACCTGCATGCAATTCATAGAACGAAAGCGCTTCTTTGCGCTTTTGCGTTACCGGGCGATTTTGCCATTGAGTATCTTGCCACTGGTAACGAGCGTGATCGTAAGTTACAGATGAGAACGATGGGTATTGCTCAGAGTAGAAACCCCATGGGTCAGCTTTGTGTGGTAAGCCTTCGCCATTTGGTCCTTTTAATTCAAACTTGTATTGAGCGCCTTCTTCCAGTTCAGGAATGAATAAGCCCCACATACCGTAATCTAGGCGTTGCATTGGGTGGCGGCGACCATCCCAAGCGTTGAAGTTACCCACCAAGCTTACCGCAGTTGCATGCGGTGCGTACACCAAGAAACGCGTACCTGAAATCGTCTGTCCATCACGCTCTAGCGTAATAAACTGAGCCCCCATGTGATGATACATATCTTTCGGTGTATGAAGATCTTCATAACTCGCGTACAGATCGTGGTACTGGTAAGGATCATCGATGATCTGTTCTACGCCAGCCCAATCAACCGCAAGCTTATAGTGAGTAAAACGTAAGTCTCTCTCTTGCTTAAGAATGAAACCACTTTCACCCTCTCGCGCTAACTCAATACGAGGTTCCTTTCCAACAATCAACTCGACTTTATCTGCCCCAGGAATCCACACACGTAATGCACCTTGCTCAGAAGGTAGGTATGGCCCTAAAAACGCGAATGGGTCTGTGAAACAAGCCTGTGATAGTTGGGTATATATTTGTTTTTGCTTTGAAATCGAACTTAGTTCCAAAACGTTTCTCCCTAACCAAACATCCAAAAAACATAATACAAAAATGCCCGCTATTAGTGCGGGCAATATAACGACGGTTTATTCTACCAGATGAGCATTCATTATTGAGTGACCGAGGTTGTAGTTTCGTACGGCGTAAGCAAAAAACCACCTAATTTCAAGTCACTCACGTCATTACTTAGCGGCTTTTTCTCGAACGTCAGTCAGCTTAGAAGCGATACGATTAACGCCTTCGTGAGCAAATATTTCGTCCAAGTTCATTGATAGTTTACGACGCCAGTTAGGGTATTCATCAACCGTGCCAGGAATGTTTACTGGCTTGTCCATCTCTAGCCAATCTTCTAGCTGAACGCTCAGTAGTGTTGAACCACCAGCCGCTACGTGCAGTTGAAGTGCCTCAGCAAGGTAAGAGTCCATCGGTACTTGGCTCGCATCGCGGCCCACACCTTCTGGTAGGAAACCATGCCATGCTACTGAATCTAAGATACCTTGCTTGCACTCTAGGCGGTCATCGAACAAGGTTTCTAATTGTTCTGCATCTGGATATAAGCCAATCTCTTGGCCCATTTTCAGGTCATCACAGTGCCAGAAGCCACGAAGCGTTGGCATATCGTGAGTACACAGTGCCGCCATCGATTGTGATGCGTAGTGTTTTGGTGAGATGAAACCACCGTCATCTTCTGATGTTTCGAAGAAGAACACTTTGTAAGAGTGCACGCCAGCATCTGCAAGGATGTCGACAATCTGATCCGGTACCGTTCCTAAATCTTCACCGATAACGCTACATTGGTAACGGTGAGATTCAAGCGCCAGAATAGACAGCATATCTTGTACTGGGTAGTAGATGTACGCGCCCTTAGTTGCGTTCTCACCCTTTGGAATCCACCACAAGCGCAGTAGACCTAAAACGTGGTCGATACGCAGTGCACCACAGTGCTTCATGTTCGCACGAAGTAGCTTGATGTAAGCGTCGTAGCTTGTTTCTTGAAGCACTTCTGGGTTTAACGGAGGTAGACCCCAGTTCTGACCCAAAGGACCAAGAATATCAGGTGGAGCACCAATGCTCGCATCCATCACTAGGTTGCCTTCGTCAGCCCAAGTCTCGCTGCCTGAATCTGCAACACCTACCGCTAAGTCACGGTACAGGCCAACAGCCATGCCCTTCTCTTCTGCAAGAGACTGTGCATCGTTGATCTGGCAATCTGCTAGCCATTGCAGGTACATGTACAGATGAACGTTTTCTAAGTTCTCTTTGATGTATTTCTGTGTCGCTGGGCTGTCGAATGTACGGTACTTCTCAGGGAATACCGGCCATCCCCACATGCCAGAATCTTCTGCATGCAGTTCACCATGTAGAGCATCAAACGCCGCTTGATGCATCAGGCTATCGCCACCCTCTTCTACGAAGGCTAAGAACGCTTGTGCACGGTCGCTGTTTTTGTCTAGATGACGAGTCTTAAATTCTGCGAATAGCAGAGGCAAGATGCTCATCTTAAGCTCAGACACTTCGGTGTAGTTTACCCAGTGTGCTTCACGCGCTTTTTGTAGACGCTGTTGGAACTCTGCGCTGCCGACTGTTTGTTGTGCTTCTGCACTTAGTGCAAATTCAGGAACTGAACTCACATCAATGTATAAGATGTTCAACCAGCGACGAGAAGATGGGCTATATGGGCTCGCACCTTCAGGGTTCGCAGGGAACAATGAGTGAATTGGGTTTAGACCAACGAAGTCACCACCACGAGAAGCGATATCCGCAACAAGCTGTTTTAGGTCTCCGAAATCACCAATACCCCAGTTATGCTGAGTTCTTAGGGTATAAAGTTGAACACTGGGTCCCCAAAGCTTTTTGCCTTGCTCGATTGGTGACTGCTTGAAACACGCTTTTGGCGTAATAATCAGTGTCATCTCGTAAGGCTTCTTACGGCGCTTACGGCTCACAATGAGCTTGTGATAACCCCATGCCAAATCACTTGGCAATGCAAACACTAAAGGGCCACCCTCGGCACGCTCGTCACGAATGACTTGAGATTGAAGATAGCCTTCAAGTACCTCTCCTTGCTCGGTTTCTAAGCGCCAGCTGAACTCACTTTCACGAGCACTTACACCTAGATTAAGCGCCACTTCTACTGGCTCACCGTCACGCAAGACAAGAACTGGGTCTAGTACATCTTTTTTGTGTTTTCTTTCTGCTGACTTAAGCAGTGCATCATCGCTGCTTGTATCGTAGCCCAACGAAGCCAATAGAGACGTGATCGTCTCGTCTGATACTTGTGCTTCATCGCCCCACGCACTAACGTAACTGTCGGCAATGTTTGCCATTTCTGCGACTTGTTTTAATACGGTCTGTTCTTTCATCGCTCTCTCCGAAAACGTTCTGACGCTTTCTATTTTGTAGGGTTGTTAATTTAATTTTTACTAATCAATTAGCTTGTGACAATCGGTTTGTAAGCAGCTTGTTTATAAACGAAACCTTTAAGCCTTTCGTTTGCTCACAAGCTAATTGAGCCAAGGCAGAAACTGCCTTGGCTACTTTGGAAGTATTAACGGTTAACCGCTTCAAGTTTCCAGATGTTGTTCACGTAGTCGCGGATAGAGCGGTCTGATGTGAACTTACCAACCAATGCTGTGTTAAGAATTGCTTTCTTAGCCCAACCTGCTTGGTCTTTGTATTGCGTGCCCATGTCTTCGTGCGCTTTCACGTAAGATGCGAAGTCAGCAAGACATAGGTAAGGGTCACCACCGTCTAGCAGGCTATCAAACGTTGCACGTAGAAGGCCTGGTTGACCTGGAGTGAACTCATCGCCAGTCAGTAGGTCTAGAGATGCTTTCAGTAGTGGGTCTGCATTGTAGTAGTCGTATGGGTTGTAGCCTTGAGCTTTCAGAGCTTGAACACCATCAACGTCTAGGCCGAAGATGTAGATGTTTTCATCACCCACTTCTTCACGAATCTCAACGTTTGCACCATCCATCGTACCGATAGTTAGCGCGCCGTTTAGAGCCATCTTCATGTTGCCCGTACCAGATGCTTCTTTACCCGCTAGTGAGATTTGCTGAGAAACGTCTGCTGCAGGGATGATGATTTCAGCCATGCTTACACGGTAGTCAGGAATGAATACCACTTTCAGTTTGTTACCGATGCGAGGGTCGTTGTTGATCTTCTCTGCAATCTTGTTAACCGCGAAGATGATCTCTTTCGCTAGGTGGTAACCCGGTGCTGCTTTCGCTGCGAAGAAACATACGCGTGGCTCACACTCGAAACCAGGTTCGTTAAGAATACGGTGGTACAGAGATAGAATGTGTAGCAAATCTAGGTGCTGACGCTTGTATTCGTGAAGACGTTTGATTTGAACGTCAAAGATAGCGTTAGTATCTAGCTCGATACCCATGTTCTCTTGAACCCAATCAGCTAGGCGCTGTTTGTTTTCTTTCTTAACAGCCATGAATTCTTTTTGGAATTTCGCGTCTGTTGCAAACTTAGCGATGCCTTCTAGCTGCTCAAGTTTTGCTGGCCATTCAGTGCCGATCTTACCCGTGATTAGCGTAGATAGACCTGGGTTACAGAACTTCAACCAACGACGTGGCGTGATGCCGTTCGTTACGTTAGTCAGTTTACCTGGGAAGATTTCGTTGAACTCAGGGAACAAGTCTTTCTTAACCAGTTGTGAGTGAAGCGCAGCTACACCGTTTACTTTGTAAGAACCAATCACACATAGGTTTGCCATGCGAACCATGCGGTGGAAACCTTCTTGGATGATAGAAAGCTTCGCTTGCTTCTCACCGTCACCAGGCCACATCTTGCGAACTTCTTGCATGAAGCGGTGGTTGATTTCAAAAATGATTTCCATGTGACGTGGAAGAAGACGGTTGATCAGTGATTCAGACCAAGTCTCTAGTGCTTCAGGAAGTAGTGTGTGGTTCGTGTATGCGAACGTATGAGCACTGATTTCCCATGCTTGGTCCCAAGATAGACCTTTCTCGTCAATCAAGATGCGCATTAGCTCAGGAATCGCAATCGTTGGGTGCGTATCGTTAAGCTGAATCGTTTCTTGCTTAGGCAGATCTTCTAGAGAGAAACCTGCTGCTTCGTGACGACGTAGAATATCGCGAACAGACGCTGCTGAGTGGAAGTACTGCTGCATTAGGCGCAGAGTCTTGCCTTTCTCGTGGTTGTCGTTCGGATAAAGTACTTTAGTGATGTTACCTGCATCGATTAGCGAGTGTTGCGCTTCGAAGTAGTCACCGTTGTTAAAGCTTGCTAGTGAGAATGGTGCAATTGCCTGACATTCCCAAAGACGCAATGGGTAAACCGTGTTTGACTCGTAACCTACGATAGGTAGATCCCAAGGCATTGCTTTCACTTCCATACCTGGAACCCAAGTACGTACTTCTTTACCGTCGATGAATTCAACTTCTACATGACCGTAAAAACCAATGTGTTGTGCTAGTTCTGGACGAGCCACTTCCCATGGGTAACCTTCAACACCGCGCCATGCGTCAGGTGCTTCTTGCTGACGACCGTCTTGGAAAGACTGTTTGAATAGACCGTATTCGTAGTGAAGACCGTAGCCTACTGTTGGGTATTCTTGAGCGGCACAAGAATCCATGAAACAAGCAGCTAGACGACCAAGACCACCATTACCTAGTGATGGGTCACGTTCTTCTTCTAGAAGGTCAGTTAGGTTTTGACCTAGCTCTTCCATTGCATGAGTGATCTGTTCGTATAGACCCATGCTGATCAGGTTGTTACCTGTTAGACGGCCAATCAAAAACTCAAGTGATAGGTAGTTAACGCTCTTCGCGTTCTTAATTTTTTCGTCATTTTCAGTTTCTAACAGATCAAATGTTGTGAGTTCTGCTAGCGCACGCCCCATTGCTAGGTACCATGCGCGGCTATCTGCGTTTTCAATCGTTGTTGCGTAGGTTGCAGATAAATGTTTCTTAACACTCTCTTGGAATGACACTTTATCGAAAGTTTTTTGCTGAGTTGGTTTCATTTCAGAAATCTCGCTTTTAATAGTTCTAATTCATCTGTGACATATCGTGCATGGTCACCATAAACTAAACATCCTCCCGCTAATGCAACTGACTAGGAGTAGATGGGAGGGCGTAGGGGGCGTACCGACTTAGGGTTAGTGATCTGACTCTCATGTTCTGACTGCGAACAAAAACTTGGAGTGACTAAGATCACAAGCTCCCGTTCGATAACTTAACTTCAATTGATGTGACTTTTATTTAACCCATTTAAAGTCATTGCCAAATCTGAGTTTCAGATCACGAAAATAATTTCCAACTCTCATCTTTTGCATTGATTCCCGTGTAGGGATGAACGAAGTCACATTCACAAACCAACCCGCAACGTGAGCAAAGTCTCAAATAAAGGGCGTAGACACCCAAAAACATGCAGGAGTGCAAGGTTTCTGAGGAGGATCGTAGTCGGTAACGTTTGGCTTCACGTAATATGAGTAAAGACTTAAGTAATTAGGCTCATGTCATTGGAGTGCACTCAACGATAGATTGGGATATTCCAGAACATAGCCACGGAATAGGTGTAAAACTTCGATATGTGGATCCCTTCGAAACTGACTCGTCCCGGCCGCTTACATAATGCAATCCTACGACCTAGGGTTCTCGATCTGCTTCACAATGCAGATTGCTATAAGCTTGTGTTGTTCCGCTCTCCAGCGGGCTACGGCAAAACCACCATGGCTGCACAATGGTTGGTAGATAAACCTAATGTGGGTTGGTACAGCATTGATGATAGCGACAATGATGCCTTCCGCTTTATCAACTACCTACTTCAATCACTTAATAAAGCGACTCAAAATGCCTGTCCGAATGCCCAAAAACTGGCAGAAAAGCGACAGTTTTCATCGCTGCATTCTTTATTAAGTGAAGTATTTGCCGAGATGTCGGAATTCCATCACGAGTGCTTTCTGGTGTTGGATGACTATCACTTGGTCAACAATGACGACATCCACGAAGCCATGCGCTTCTTCCTCAAACACATGCCCGATAACCTAACGTTGGTTGTCACCAGTCGTGGTACGCCACCACTTGGTACAGCAAACCTGCGCGTTCGTGACTTAATGATCGAATTAGGTAATGACTCGTTGGCGTTTGATACCGAAGAAACCACACGCTTTTTCAACCAACGCGTAGCCGACGGCATTGATGACACCACGGCAGATAGCATTTGTAGTTATGTAGAAGGTTGGCCTTCTGCACTGCAACTTATCGCGCTACAAGCACAACACCAAAAACGCACTCTTGCACAGTCCGCGGAGTCGTTCTCTCACTTTAACCACGCCCATCTTTGGGACTACTTGGTTGAAGAAGTATTCGACCTGCTAGACAAAGAAACCCGACAGTTCTTGATGCAGTGTTCAGTGCTTGATCACTTCAACGACGAGCTTGTTTGCGCACTAACACAACGTGAAGACGCGCTCGGTATGATCGAATCACTTAACCGATTTGGTTTGTTCATCTACCCTCTTGAGGGCGAGAAAAACTGGTACCGCTTCCATAATCTATTTGGTGAGTTCCTCGCCCACGAGCGCCAAGCTCGAATTCCTCAGCAAGAAGCTGAACTGCATCGAAGTGCTGCAAAAGCGTGGATCAAGCAAAACACACCACACCAAGCACTACGTCACGCACAGCGCGCTGAAGATCCAGAACTGATCATTCAAATCCTGACTGAGCACGGTTGGCCGATGTTCAACCAAGGTGAGCTGTCGTCACTAGAGATGGCGATCAAGCAACTGACTACCGACCAACTTTACAGTGAGCCAAAGCTTTCGATGTTGCGTGCTTGGCTTGCACAAAGTCAGCACCGTTATGACCAAGTGGGTACTTTGTTGGAAGAGGCTGAGACTCAATATCAAGCGCGAAACATTGAACTCGATACTCAGCAGCAAGGCCAATACAACGCCTTACGCGCACAAGTTGCCATCAACAGCAATGAGCCTGAGAAAGCATTGGAATTGGCTGAGCTTTCGTTGAGTCAGTTGAACACCACCGTTTATCGTAGCCGCATTGTCGCAACCTCGGTTGTGGGCGAAGTGAATCACGTAATGGGTAACCTAAGCCGTGCGCTACCGATGATGCAACAAACAGAAAAACTGGCACGTCAGTATCAGGTTTACCATCAGGCCCTGTGGGCGATTCTGCAACAAAGCGAAATCTTGATTGCTCAAGGTTATGTTCAAGCTGCATTTGAGCTACAAGACAGTGCATTCAAATTGATTGAAGAACATCAGCTGCAATACGTACCTCTGCACGAATTCTTGCTGCGTGTTCGCGCTCAGATCTTCTGGTGTTGGAACCGACTAGATGAAGCGGAAGAGTGTTGCTACAAAGGCTTAGATATCCTTGGTCACCACTCTCCGAGTAAACACCTGCACAGCTATTCTATGTTGGCTCGTATTTCATTGAGCCGTGGTGAGATTGATAAAGCGTCGAAATTTATCGACCAGATTCAGCACCTATTGCGTCAATCGACTTACCACGTAGATTGGACGGCAAATGCTTCTCTTTCTTTGATTCTGTTCTGGCAAGTAAAAGGCGATAAAGAAGCTATCCGTGATTGGCTGAGTGTGGCTGTTCGACCTGAATCGGCAAGTAACCACTTCTGCCAACTTCAGTGGCGAAACATCGTTCGTGCTCACATCATCCTTGAGCAGTATGAAGACGCAGAAGAAGCGCTGACCTTCCTTAAGAGTGAAGCCCAGCGTTCGCACCTGATTACAGACACCAACCGCAACTTGATCGTTGAAGCCGTGTTACGTACACAAATTAACGATGAAGACAGCGCACGAATACTACTCGAAGAAGCGCTTCATATGACTAACCAAACCGGTATGGTCGGTAACTTCTTGGTAGACGGTGGGACTATCGGGCATATCTTGGATAAGTTGAGCAACAAGCCAGGCTTAGGTGATTTAGAACGTCACCGCGCACAACAAATCATGAAAGATATTTCCGCGACCCAACGCAGCCGCTCGGTTCACTTCGATGAAGACTTTGTTGAGAACTTGGTTAATCACCCGAACATTCCTGAGCTTGTGCGTACTAGCCCACTCACCCAGCGTGAATGGCAAGTACTTGGTCTGATCTACTCAGGATTCAGTAATGAGCAGATCGCTCAAGAACTCGATGTAGCGGGTACCACAATCAAGACTCACATCCGTAACCTTTACCAAAAGCTCAATATTGCTAACCGTAAAGAAGCAATCAGCACAGCGGAGAACTTGCTGCAGTTGATGGGGTACTAAAACGGATTCGAGATTCGAGATTCGAGATTCGAGAAAAGTTTAAGCTAGTCACCTATGGTGGCTGGCTTTTTTTCATCTGAAGTTTAGAGCCTAAAAGTGTAGGAACGGGAAATGAAAAAAGACAATCACCAAATGACAAGCAAAAAAATAGCCAACCGCAATAATCGCGATTGGCTCTATATATTTGTGAACAAATCATAAGTTCACTAACAACGTCAGTTGGCTAGGTGACCCTCGGCTTAAGAAGGGTCAATGTATATAATGCAGTTAGCGTGCCAACTTTTATTCGACGTTTTATAAGCCCTGCATCGCATAAAAACCATGAATTTGTCATGCGAATTGCAAAGTGCATTTGCATAATGCAACCAAGATGCAATATCGATAAGAGATCAGTTTCATCGCTGCTCTTAATGACAAATCACTAAGTGGTTGTTATATTAAATGTTAGGCAAATATTCACTTCAACTTATTACGTTACAATTAATAGAGTAATAAAAGCCTTTCCCCAAAAGCATATCCATACTTTTTTTACACTAAAGTTTGTATACTGCACAAAATCATCCTCAACTCTATGAAGCAATGAACTACTTAAGTACTTTTTTCAAAGGCATGGCTATGGGCGCAGCAGACGTTGTTCCTGGCGTGTCGGGCGGAACCATCGCATTCATCACTGGTATCTACGATACGCTGCTAGAAAGCATTCGCAGAATTAACCCTAGCGTACTTGGCTTATGGAAACGCGAAGGCTTCAAAGCCGCGTTTAATCACATCAATGGTTTCTTCCTAATTTCACTGTTCGCGGGCGTATTCACGAGCATTGCGACATTCGCAAAATTGATTTCTTGGTTATTAGTCACCCACCCTGTTCCACTGTGGTCTTTCTTCTTCGGCCTGATCTTGGTCTCGGTTTTCCATATTCTTAAGCAAGTAGAGAAACGCGATATGATTCGCTTCGTGTTTTTGCTGCTTGGCGTTGCTTTCGCTTATAGCATTACCGTGCTTAAACCGCTGCAAATGGAACCAACCAGCATCAACGTATTGATTGCGGGTGCGATTGCTATCTGCGCGATGATTTTACCCGGTATTTCAGGCAGCTTTATTCTGCTCCTGATTGGCATGTATGGCCCCGTGCTTGGCGCCGTTAAATCATTTCAAGTCGATGTACTTGCGCTATTCCTTGCGGGCTGTGTGATCGGACTGCTGACTTTCTCACATGTACTGTCTTGGCTATTGCGTTCATTCCGCGACTTCACATTGGTATTCTTAACCGGTTTGATGATCGGTACGCTGCCTAAGATCTGGCCTTGGAAAGAGACCATCAGCTGGCGCACAAACTCAAAAGGTGAACAAGTTCCTCTGATTCAAGAAAACCTGTCACCGTTTGATTTTGAAGCCGTAACTTCTCAGCCTTCTCAGCTGGTAATGGCTATTGTGATGATGTTTGTTGCGATTGCATTGGTTCTAGGACTAGAGAAGTTTGCAGAGCGTAATGCTGACTAATCATTCAGCCAGCTTCTGGAAAGCGTTTAGAACGGATAATGCTTAGAAATACTAAGCTCACATATCTATTAAACAGACAAAAGCGAAGCCAATGGCTTCGCTTTTTTAGTTCTACCATACGCACAAAATTGCTTTTTGATACAAGCACGTATTGAGGGGTGTGATAACATCGCCGCTCTTATAAAATTAAATGAGAACACGACATGCACTCTGCATTAAAGGTTGCTGCTGTTGGGATCGCTCTCGTGGCAGGCTTTTATGGGCCGCAAGCAATTCAGCAATTTAAATCAGCGATGGAGCACTCAACTGCCGACGTCAGCTTGGATGATTACTGCATGCTTTCAACCACATCGTGTGAGCAGGAATCCATTTCAATGTCGCTTGACCGAGAAACCGCGCAACCTCTTCTACCCACAAAGATAAAGGTAGTTTGGGAAGGTGCTGCATCTGAGACACTGGTGTTATCGCTCACAGGTTTAGAAATGGAAATGGGATCAGCGCGTTTTCAATTAAAGAGCATTGGCAACAATACCTATGAAGGTGATGTGATTTTACCTGTATGTACTTTAGATAAAATGACATGGATCGGTGAACTCACTGATGGTGTCGATACTGTAAACCCTGCAATAAGGATGGCAAGATGAGTAGAAATTGGTCGTTAGCATTGGTTGTCGCTTTTGTACTTGGCTTTGGTGTCAAAAGCTATCTTGATGGGCAAAACGAAGTTCAAGAACAACACGCTGCAAAACAAGAGTTCTCCGCAACGACTCTTTTCGGCAAAGACAACCAACCAACGGAAATCTTTGACCAAACCGATGACAGAATTCGTATCGTTTACTTCGGTTTCACACGCTGCCCAGATGTGTGCCCCACTTCTTTGGCTATGTTGGCCGGAGCACTTAACCAAGTCTCTGATGAAGCAAAAGCCAAGATTCGCCCGATGTTTGTCTCTCTCGACCCTGAGCGTGATGCAGCAGAAGCCTCATACGAATACGCACAATACTTCCACCCAATGATGGAAGGATTAAGTGGTCCTTTGGATGTGACAACCACGCTTGCACACAACTACGGTGTTATTTTCAGAAAGACCAAGCTGGAAGGTTCAGAGTTGGAATACACCCTAGACCACAGCTCATATTTTTATTTTTTAAAGCCCGACGGTACCTTGATTACCAAAGTACCGCACACGTTGACGCCAGCGCCAATTGTTGAGGCTATCAACAAGCTGACGCAGTAAAACGTAAAAACAAAGAACTTACTCAATAAAGTTCAAAAAAAGTCAGGTCCCAGACCAAAAACATAAAAATTAAGGACAACAACATGAAGTTAAAAGCACTTGCTCTAGCAGGCTTATTGCTCACCCCTTTTGCTCAGGCTAGTAGCGATATTATGGTTCATGACGCGTACGCTCGTGCAACCCCGCCTTCAGCAGTGAACAGCGCGGTGTTCACGACTCTGATGAACCACAGCGATAAAGATCGCGCTATTGTTTCTGCAACAACACCTGCAGCAGGTAAAGTAGAACTTCATGATGTAATCATGGATGGCGATGTTATGAAAATGCGCCAAGTTCAAGAGATCACCATCCCTGCAAACGGTGAAGCGGTACTTAAACCTGGTAGCCTACACATCATGTTGTTCGACCTAAAAAGTAGCCTAAAAGAAGGTGAGCAAATCGAGATGACTCTGACTTTCGCTAACGGTGAAACGCAAACCTTCGACGCACCAGTGAAGAAAGTGATGAGCGGCATGAAAAAGATGAACCACGACCATCATTAATCGTATTCACAATTGATAAAATAATTTAAGCCACGATGACTTCTCGCCATCGTGGCTTTTTGTTAAACTGAGCGCGCTTTTTATTCAAAGCCTGAACACATTAATAAACCAAGGAGAATAGAAGATGATTGTAATGAAAACACTAAAACTGGCAGTAAAAGTAACGCGTTAATTTGTTTGGTTAATCAAACTTTAATCTCGAACTACCAACATTAAGCCATCAGCTGGCTACCGCACACTTTTACCCGGTTTACTGTTGATCGTAAGTGATCAATATCTGCATGCCTGTAAAGCATGACTCAAATCCGGGGTCCTATCGATTTTGAATTCGACCCAAGCTCAAACATTTTTGACGTCTCGACGCTTTTTGAACTGACCAACGCTTTTCGATCTCATCGACAACCTGAGATCTTACAAGACGTTAATGCTCTCATAAGAAAAGAAAGCTCGCACGTCTGGGTAAATAGACATGAATTCACAAAACGCATTTTCTCATCCAATGTCACTTCAACAACTTGGATGGCAACCTGTATTCCAACAACAACTGACACTCGAAGACTATGACCACTCCGTCATTGCTCGTATCGTCGCACATCACCGTAGTGGCTATACATTAGCGTCAGAGCAAGGTGAAATTGTTCTACCCATCCACCAAAACCAACCAGCAATGACCGTTGGCGACTGGGTGATTTTGAACTCTGATCTGCAATTCGACCGCTTACTAGACCGTCAATCGCTCTTCCGCCGTAAAGCTGCTGGCAGTCGCGTAGCTGAACAATATATTTCAGCCAATATCGACACGGTTTTTATCGTGGTTTCGTTAAATAACGACTTTAACCTAAGCCGCATCGAGCGTTATCTCGCTCTCGCTAATGAAGCGCAAGTTGAAGCCGTTATCGTACTCACCAAGAAAGACTTGTGTGACGACTACCAAGACAAAGTACAGCAAGTACAAAGCCTAGACCCAATGCTGATGATCGAAGCCGTTAATAGCCTAGACCAAGACTCTACTCAAGTATTGTCGCCTTGGTGTAAAACGGGCAAAACGGTGGCTTTGATGGGGTCGTCTGGTGTTGGGAAATCTACGCTGGTCAACTCGCTGCTTGGGGAGACTCAGCAGGCCACGGGTGGCATTCGTGAAGACGACAGCAAAGGTCGACACACAACGACGTCACGCTCACTGCATTTACTGACATCGGGCGGCTTACTGCTTGATACGCCAGGAATGCGAGAGTTGCAACTTGCAGACTGCGCCGAAGGGGTAAGCGAAACCTTTTCTGATGTCGAAGAGTTAGCTATGCACTGTCGTTTCTCTGATTGCCATCATGAATCAGAGCCTGGATGCAAAATACGCAAAGCCATTGAGAGTGGAGAGTTGTCTGAAAGACGATTTAATAACTATCAAAAGCTATTGCGAGAGCAAGCCAGAAATGGTGCCTCATTGGCAGAGCAACGTGCTAACAGTAAGCAGCTTTCGAAGATGTACAAAACCGTTCAATCAGAAAGTCGAAATCTTAAAAAAGCTTCTGACTAAACCTTTAAGTTAACGACTATAAGTTGTATTTGAGACAAGCTTAGCCCCTTAGTGTTAAACACGTGGGGCTTTTTGTTTCAATTTGGTCTTAGTGTGACTATTTATGCACACAATGTTCTTACCAATAGTCGTTTACATTTCCAAATTTACAGTATATTGAGTCTATTAAATGTCATTTTGTAGATTTATAGCTCAATCAAAACACATTTGATTAACATTTAGCTCTAAAAACACCACGTAGCGCAAACAATCACCCTAAAAGTAAACTATTCCTAGACACCCTCTTAGATCCCGCTAATATGACCGCCCATTCCACTAGTGTATAGTTGGATTTGGTACAACTTTATAAAAAAATACATCACTATAATAAATTAACAATTGCAGGTATTTTATGCAAAATCACAACATGCTCGCCCGCATCGCTCGTGGAAATCTCGTTCTACAGATCCTTGCTGGTATTGTTTTCGGTGTCGTTCTCGCCATGGTTTCTCCTTCAGCAGCTCAAGATGCAGGCCTATTAGGTAGTCTGTTTGTTGGTGCTCTGAAAGCTGTTGCCCCAATTTTAGTATTCATTCTTGTTGCAGCTTCTATCGCAAACCAAAAGAAAGGTCAGCATACTCATATGCGTCCAATCATTGTGCTTTACCTGATTGGTACGTTCTCTGCAGCACTGACTGCTGTAGTACTGAGCTTCATGTTCCCAACCACTTTGACACTGGTTGCTGGCGCTGAAGGTGCTAACCCTCCTCAAGGTATTGCAGAAGTTCTTCATACGCTTCTATTCAAGCTTGTAGATAACCCAGTTAGCGCACTAATGAACGCGAACTACATCGGTATTCTTGCTTGGGCAATCGGTCTTGGTCTTGCACTGCACCACGCATCTGCAACAACCAAAGCGGTTTTCGAAGACCTTAGCCACAGTGTTTCACACATTGTTCGCTTCATTATTCGTCTTGCGCCATTCGGTATCTTCGGTCTTGTTTCGGCTACATTCGCAACAACGGGCTTCGATGCACTAGCAAGCTACGGTCAACTGCTAGCGGTTCTACTAAGCTCAATGCTTATCATTGCTCTTGTCGTTAACCCACTGCTTGTCTTTGTAAAGACAAAACAGAACCCATACCCACTTGTACTGCAATGTATTCGTGAGTCTGGTGTAACGGCATTCTTCACTCGTTCAAGCGCTGCAAACATCCCAGTGAACATGAACCTTTGTAAGAAGCTAGAGCTAGATGAAGACACTTACTCTGTATCAATCCCTCTAGGCGCAACCATCAACATGGCAGGTGCTGCAATCACCATTACTGTGTTAACGCTTGCAGCTGTACACACAATGGGTATTGAGATTGATATCTTCACTGCGATTCTACTAAGCCTTGTTGCTGCAATTTCTGCATGTGGCGCATCAGGCGTTGCCGGTGGTTCACTGCTACTGATTCCTCTAGCTTGTGGCCTATTCGGTATCTCAAACGATGTAGCGATGCAGGTTGTAGCGGTTGGTTTCATCATTGGTGTGATTCAAGATTCTGCTGAAACAGCGCTTAACAGCTCAACTGACGTAGTGTTCACTGCGGCTGTATGTAAAGCTGAGCAAAACAAAGCTTAACAGCTCTTGGTATTAGGCTTTAGCTCTAAGCTCTAAGCTCTAAGCTCTAAGCTCTAAGCTCTAAGCTCTAAGCTCTAAAAGCAAATAGCACACAAATAAAAAGGGAAGCATTCGCTTCCCTTTTTTGTTGTCTTGGTTTTCTAGATTACGGTTAGAAGCTATATAGATTTATAGATTTATA
>NZ_JBFRVD010000020.1:166790-183662 GCF_041474985.1 Vibrio sp. 10N.222.49.C9
ATAGATTTATAGATTTATAGCTTCACAGCTTCAGTCATTCTTGTCTAACTCATCAAAGCTAACCAACACGTTTTAGTGGTTGCTTTTCCAGCTTGGATCCACGGCTGCCTGACTGAAATCTAGAGAGTTAGGGCTTGCTTCTTTGTTATGCGTTGCTTGATCGCTGGATGACCCTTGATTCGCAGCACCGCTATCATGGTTTGGCGTCGCCTGCTGGCTGTAATCGACGTTAGAACCTTGCTCACTCGACGCTTTGGTCTCTAAATGACTACCATCGACATTTAACTCCTCACCTTCTTCATCGGACGCTTCTTTAACCTTCTTAGGGACAGGGACATTGCGTTTGTAGAGCTTGTTGAGCGCCTTAATGATTGAGTGCTTAGTGATTGCTTCTTGTGTCAGCTTGGTCATTATCGGTTTAGTCAGAGCTTGTAAGCCCACGACGGCATCCACACCGAGTTCACCGCCTACTTTATCCCTCAAATGCTTGGCTTCTGAGTAACCAAAATGAGCCGATAGAAATAGCCAGATATAAGCAATGGCATTACCGTGTTCACCATGGTCAATCCAAGCTTCACCTGCTCTAAACATCGCTTCTGCACTGTTCTTTTCTGCGGCCGTCTCAAACCAGTAAACAGCCTCGCCATGGTTAGGCTCAACACCCACACCGTTCAAATAACTCATACCAAGTTTGATCTTGCCGTCTAAGCTATTCTTTTCCGCGGCCTTTTGGTACCACTCGACAGAGCTTTCGGCAGAGTAGTCTGGGTTTTCTTTATCTAGACACCAGTCACCAATGAACAGCATCGCTTCAGTATTACCACCAGCCGCAGACTCTTCAATATAGGTATAACCCTTAGGGATGTTCTTATCGGTTCCGCGACCAAAGACAAGCGCTTTGCCCATCTCGAATTTCGCCGATACGTCATTGTCCAATGCGGATATCGCAAGCTGCCAAAAGTTGGCTTTTTCTCTTAAAATCAGGTCTTCTTTACGCTTCATGCTTAGGCGCACAATGCCGTACATGCCATTGATATTATCGAGTTGCGCCGCTTTGTCGTACCAATACAGAGCTTCCTTAATATTGTTACGTTCCGCTTCTTTTGCCAAATACAGAATCGACGGTACATGGCCGGTTTCGGCTTTGAAGTGACGCTCTTTTTGCTCTTGTATGCGCGCTTTTTCAATCGCTTTTCGGTAAGCGACAGCACGAGCCTTACGTTCTTGTTCCAAGCGCTGCTTTCTTAGCGATAAAGAGATCAGCCACACGGCGACAAGTATTAACGAAAGAGCCGTCGCACCAATTGCGATTCCCATTGTACTCATAAAATATTTTAACCTAACTCGGTTGATACCAGCCTCGGTGTCGAGGAGTTATCAACCTATAGTGAATGTTTCGAATTACAGGGAAAAGCGCCGTTATTAAAACGTTCCGCCCTAAAATGAACTCAGTTCAGTATCTCAGGAATACATAACGATAAAAAGTCTACTTAGACCTATCCGTATGCACTCCATAAATGGTGTGATCTTGCTTCAATATCGATTACTTATGAAGACTACCTTTCACCAAAAAATCAGTAGTAAAGGGAATGATTTTCCACTCTCTATCTCTTACACTTATGGTTAGGTAAGCTGCCCATAAATGTAAGCCAACTCGGCAACCGTCTTCGCTGAGAATTTCTTCATCAAGCTTGCTCGGTGTACTTCCACTGTTCTCATGGCAATGCACAATTCATCGGCTATTTTCTGGTTACGCTTACCGTCGATAATTTGTTTGAGGATGTCTATCTCACGCTCGGTTAACGACGCGTACGCTTGGCGATACACATTCATGTGTAAGTGCTTTTCTGAAGCGTCCAAACCTTGCTTGATCGCCTCAGCTAACTCATTGCCTTTAACTGGCTTTTGAAAGAAATTCACCGCGCCGGCTTGTAAGGCTTCAACCGCCATTGGCACATCACCGTGCCCCGTCAGGTAAATCACCGACAGTGGGCTCTGCGCTTTTACCATCAACTCATGAACTTGCTGCCCTCTCATCTCTGGCATGCGGCTGTCTAAAACCACACAACCCGGCGCACTCAAGTCCACTGAGTCTAAAAAACTGGGGCCATCTTCAAAAGCTGACACAGTGAAATCATGCTCTTCTAATAAGAACACCAACGAATCGCGCATCGACTCATCGTCATCAACCACATAGACAGGAAGCCTTTGATGAAGTTCAGACATAACAAGATTCCTTATGAATCATTTGAAAGAGAGAAAGGCAGTGTCACCGCAACATGACATCCATGTGGGGTGAGTGACGTGATCGTCATTTGACCACTGTGATCTTCAATAACATCTTGGCAAATCGCGAGCCCAAGCCCCAAGCCATTTTCTTTGCTGCTCACAAAGGCTTGAGTCACTTCTTGTTCAGTGAAATCTAAGCCCGTTCCGTTATCGATAATCGACAACATTATTTTATCCGGTTGATACTCGGTAATCACTTTAATTGTCGATGGTTCGTTGTTTTTGTTACCAATATCAGACGTAGCGCTTTGTTCGCGATGCATCTGAGCATTACACGCGTCCGTCGCATTGTTGATCAAATTTACAACCACCTGCTGCAATCCGACGGGGTCAACATGTAGCGTGATAGGTTTACCCACGACATAACGTTCAATGGTTATCTTGTGTTTCTGTAATCGAATTTGCAGTAGCTCGATGGTATCTGTAAGAAGAGCTTCTATATCAGTTTGAGATTTATCTGATGAGCGTTTTTTGATCATGTTTCTTAAGCGCTGGATGATCGCATCAGCACGGTCCACTTGCGACTGGATCTTCTCAAATACAGGCTCTATGTCAGTCAGCGGTTTGTTCTTCGAAATCCGCAGTAAACCACCTTCGCTATAATTCCGAATAGCTGCCAAAGGCTGATTAATCTCGTGTGCCAAGCTACTTCCCAGTTCACCAACTACCGCGATACGTTGTGAGTGCTCTAGCTGTTCACTCTTACTTTTCAGCTTGTACAGCGTCGCTTCTAGTTGCTTTTTGCTGCGACTGAATTTGTATTCTAGCCAGAAGTGGTAAGCATTCAGAGACACCACGAGAATAAAGAACGCCCATGCCCACTGTTGATTGTACTTGAGCCAGATTAACGCTTCTTTCCACCAAGGTTGTTGCAGTGGATGCATGTCGAGTTGTTGATATAGCTTGTCGATCGACAGCAAGCTTGTCGGTGAAGTCCAGCCCGATGCATTCGCTGCAATGGCTGGTGCACTGCTCTTTGGCATCGAAAACAGCACCTGACTCATTTGTTTAGCCAGTGCCGAAGAGGCTCGTTCTGTTTTGGCAAACGACCAATTAGAATACAGAGGTGTAGACACTTGGCATCGGAAGCCTTCAGGCGCTTGATTACCGATGATTCGATATTGCCTAGCCACCAGCAAACCTTCGCTGATCATGTTTTCAACCAAACAAGCAGGGACGACTGCCGCCTCAATGTGTCCTTCTCGCAGTTGGTACAAACTGGCATCAATAGGGAAACCCAAGAACTGAGTATTAGAGAAAAAGTGATTAGGGTTCAGCCCTTCTTGCATTACTTGGTAACGCATAGTCAAGTAACCGCCAAACGCATTTTCAGAGACAGCAGCAATCGGCTTTCCACTAAGTTGCTCAAACGAGATATACGGTGACATTCTTCTGACCACTAATGCAGAACCGATACTGCGCGTGCTGCTCACACCTTGATCGTCGTAATTGTGACTGGTCATGGTCGCCATCCAAGAGAGCGCGTATTGACGTCCTAATCGAACCGCCTGACCGGGGTTGGTGATAACAAAATCAACAGTGACATCTTTTACCGCTTCGGCCATCTCTTCCAAGTTGAAAGGCTTGAGAACAAAGTGTTTTCCGGGAATGCGCTCAGACAGCCAATCCATTGTCGGCTGCCAACGCTGCTGAGCGGAAAGCTTACCTCGAGTCGCCAACA
This sequence comes from Vibrio sp. 10N.222.49.C9, assembly GCF_041474985.1. NCBI lineage: Bacteria > Pseudomonadati > Pseudomonadota > Gammaproteobacteria > Vibrionales > Vibrionaceae > Vibrio > Vibrio sp. 10N.222.49.C9. The sequence continues at coordinate 170,761 of NZ_JBFRVD010000020.1, forward strand.
CGCCAACTTCTATGATTTGCTCAGACTCAACAGTGCTTGTCGTTGCAATCTCTTGCTCCGATTGAGCCGCTAAACACGCGCCTGCGGTTAGGCTCAACCAACAAAGGCCAACGATTGTCATTAGGTTTCTGACTGTCACTGAAATCTCTTTCTCCAAACGGACTGTTTATTCAATTTATTCTCGATTCATTTTATGTCAGCGGCGTGTTTCGCGCTTAGCTCATGCTTGAGCGCCTTAAATAAGCCTCTAAAACAAAGCATAACAACTAGATTGGTAAAACCACATTTGTTCTAGATCAACTTTGATCTGGGTATGTGGAAATCCACAATACCCCGCGTACGCCCAAAATCTGACAATGAGCCCAACAGATAGAATACCCATTTATAGGTACCAACATGGACTCATTGAAAAGACGGTTTCTCAGCCAATTCGGCAAGGTTTCCGCTGGTGCTGCGCTCATTCCCATCACCGGAATCAACACCGTAGTCGCAAGCACAGCCATTCGCAATAACAACCAACCTGACCGCAAAGGCGAAGTAGGTAAACGCTACGCCATGGCGGTTGATTTACGTAAGTGCGTTGGCTGTCAGGCGTGCACTGTTGGCTGTAGCGTTGAAAACCAAGCACCAATTGGCCAGTTCAGAACCACCGTAAAACAGTATGAAGTCTCCCTTGATGATGGTTCGACTGCTCAACAAGACGTGAAATCTTTCATGTTACCTCGCCTCTGTAATCACTGTGACAACGCTCCCTGCATCAAGGTTTGTCCAGTTCAAGCGACCTTCCAACGCGAAGACGGCATTGTCATGGTCGACAATGAACGCTGCGTAGCCTGTGCTTACTGTATTCAAGCTTGTCCTTACGATGCTCGTTTCATTAATAACGACACCCTTACCGCAGACAAATGTACCTTCTGTGCACACCGCCTTGAAGACGGCTTACTGCCCGCTTGTGTAGAAACCTGTGTTGGTGGTGCGCGTGTCATTGGTGACCTCAAAGACCCAAACAGCGAAATTAACCGCCTGCTCAATGAAAACCAAGACGACATAAAAGTGCTTAAACCAGAGCAGAATACCAACCCACATGTTTTCTATATCGGCATGAATGAGCGATTCGTTAGCCACATTGAAGGCCAACCTGCGATTTATGATCCAGCCGCCATCGATAACTCATCCTCTAGCAAACAAGAATTGGCAATCGCGACACAAGGCAAACAAGGAGAGACAGCATGAATATCACTGAGGTGTTAGTTCCCGCTCAAGAGATCGCTTGGCTACCGTGGGCGGTTCAATATTTCTTCTACATTGGTTCGGCTTACGCGGCCGCTATTCTGTTTTTGATTGCACTGATATTCAAGAACTCAACCAGCCACCAATTTCGTTCTGCCCTTGTGCTTGTGATGGCCATCGGCGCGATTGTTGGGCCATTAGCACTTACTGGTGACTTGCATCAACCCGGACGTGCGTGGCACTTCTATGCTCACATCACACCTTGGTCATGGATGTCATTGGGCTCTCTGTTTCTACCTTTGTTTTCTGGTCTGGCTGTTGCGACTGCTTGGGTTTACCTGCGTGATGACATCGCACAGCTCAAAGAGAGTGAAAACCCACTTCTAAAACGTTTGTCTTGGCTGACGCTAGGTAAATGGCAAATATCATCAAAGCTGATGATTGCACTCGCTGCTGTGACGGCTATTTCGGGCCTAAGCATCGCGCTTTATACAGGCGCAGAGATTGCGATTTTGGCGAGCCGACCGCTTTGGCATCAACCGGCTTCTCCACTACTTTGGTTCACGACCGCATTCTTTGCTGCTACAGGTTTAACGCTGTTGATTTGGGCTCTGCTGCCTTCAAGCAAACCAAGCTTAAAACCAACAGACCTAGCTCTGATACAAAGAACCATTACCTTAACTGGTGGCCTTGCCATCATTCTCACGTCGATTTGGGCATCTAACCATGGTCACTTCAGCCTGTATGAGAACGACGCTTGGGGCATCAATTTAGGCATCATGACCACCAGCATTTTGCTGTGCATGATCTTGGTTCTACCACTGCAACGCCTATCGCAAAGTAAGCTAGGAATTATCTGTGTTGCGCTTGCGACCATAGTTTCTGCATGGGCGGTACGTTGGGTCACCATGATGGAAGTTCAAACCATTCCCCGTTTTGATGTGGGTGCATTCCCTTATGAACTGCCAATGGGTAGCTCAGGTCTACTTGGCATTGTGGGTATGTGTGGTCTTTGGTTAGCACTTGCGTTGTTTGCCTCTGAAATCGTATCGACAAAAACAATATCAGCTAAATCAGCTCAAAAAACATCATCACCACTTAACCGCTCACATAGCTTGTAGTCTGAGGAATCATCATGGATAACAAACGTCGTCAATTTTTGAAAACAGGCCTTGCTGCCGGTGGTGTTGGAGCTTTTGCTGCAGGTTATGCGACAACCACAAAACACATGGTTCACGGTGCTATCGATGGCACCGCGGGTAAGAAAACCAACCACATCCATCACGGTAATTCGCTAGAGACGGAATACAGTGTCGATGAGCAAGGTAAGATCTCGCCGAATCCAAACCAACGCGTGGCACCCTCAATGTGTTTTGGTTGCTGGACACTGTGTGGCTTGCGTGTACGTATCGATAATCGCAATGACGAGATCTTACGTATCTCTGGCAACCCGTATCACCCACTATCAAGTGATCAGCAAATCCCGTTCAAAACACCGGTAAAAGACGCCTACATTGGCTTGTCTGGTGAATCCGGTATCCATAACCGTTCGACAGCCTGCGCCCGCGGTAACGGCATGTTAGAGATTCAAAACAGCCCATACCGAATCACTCAACCGCTCAAACGCGTTGGTAAACGAGGTGAAGGCAAGTGGGAGCCGATCAGCTACGAACAACTTATCTCTGAGATCACCGAGGGTGGTGACTTATTCGGTGAAGGTAAAGTTGAGGGCTTACGATCGATTCGCGATATCGAAACACCACTTGATCCAAACAACCCTGAATACGGTCCCAAAGCCAACCAATTGTTGGTGACGAATGCTGGTAATGAAGGCCGTGATGACATCTTGAAGCGCTTTGCATTCAACAGCTATGGTACACGAAACTTCGGTCACCACGGCTCTTACTGTGGCTACGCATTCCGTGCAGGTTCTGGCGCGATCATGAACGATCTAGACAAGTTCTCGCACCTAAAACCCGACTTCAACAACGCAGAGTTCATTCTTTTCATCGGCATGTCTCCAGCTCAAGCGGGTAACCCGTTCAAGCGTCAAGCAAGACAATTGGCTGAGGCTCGTACCAACGGAAAACTGAGCTACACCATAGTGACACCAAGCCTTCCGGCAGGATCGTCAAGCCTTGCGGCGGGCGATCGCAATAACTGGCTACCGATCAAACCGGGCACCGATTCAGCATTAGTTCTTGGCATGATCCAATGGATCATCGAAAACCAACGATACAATCACGACTTCTTGTCTCGCCCAAGCGCACAAGCGATGCAAAAAGCAGGCACCACACACTGGTGTAATGCATCTCACCTTGTGATCAGTGACGAGTCGCACCCACAAAATGGGCGTATGCTTCGTGCATCGGATATAGGGTTGCTAGAAACAGGCGAACCGATGTCTGACGATGACGGATTCATCGCACTCAATGTGACAACGTCACTATTATCATCGCATATTCAGGTGAATGAAGCGGCTCTGTTCGTCGATCAAGATGTAGAAATCGATGGTCAGACTGTTCGCGTTAAATCTTCTCTGCAAAGATTGAAAGAAGAAGCCTTCAAATACGACCTTGCTTACTACAGTGAGCAGTGTGAGATCCCACAAGACCAGATTATTGCACTGGCAAAACGCTTCACCAGTTACGGTACAAAAGCAGTCGTGGATACTCACGGTGGAAACATGCACACCAACGGCTTCTACAACTCGTTCTCTATTCTGATGCTGAACGCGCTGATCGGTAACATCAACGCGAAAGGCGGTGCGATGGCGAAAGCGGGCGGCTACCCGACTTCGGTTGCAGGTCCACGTTACGACTTTACCAAGTTCAAGGGTAAGACTAAGCCTCAAGGTGTATTCTTGTCCCGCAGCAAGTTCCCGTATCAAAAAACCAGCGAATACAAACGTCGCGTTGCCGCAGGTGAGTCACCTTACCCGACACGCGCTCCGTGGTACCCAATCTCTGCGCCGCTGTTAACCGAGCATTTATCAGCTGCGATTGATGGCTACCCTTACCGCGCAAAAGCGTGGATCAACCACATGGCGAACCCACTTTATGGCGTTCCGGGTTTAGATAACTTGCTAGGCGATAAGCTGAAGGATCCAAAGCAGCTTGGTTTGATCGTGTCTATCGATGCCTTCATCAATGAAACAACAGCATTATCAGATTACCTAGTGCCAGACACAGTGACCTATGAAAGCTGGGGCATGGCAACCCCGTGGCATGGCGTCGCGACTAAAGCGATCACCGCTCGTTGGCCGATTGTTGAGCCTAAAACTTCCCGCACTCAAGACGGACGTGCCATCAACCTAGAGAACTTCTTTATTGATGTGGCAAAAACACTGGGCTTAGGTGGCTTCGGCGACAACGTAATCAAAGACAATCAAGGTAACTGGCACGGTATTCATAGCGCTGAAGACTTCTACCTGCGCTCGGCTGCTAACTTAGCGTTCGTAAAAGGTGGCGTGCCGAATGTGGATGCGGAAGATATTGTTTGGTCTGGTCTTGAGCGCCTAGTCCCTGTGATGAACAAAACGCTCAAGCCTGAAGAGATGCTCAAAGTAGCGTACATTTTTGCGCGTGGCGGCCGTTTTGAAGACGCAACCAATGCGTATACCAATGAAACCATGAAGTACAAATGGACCAAACCATTGGCTATCTGGAATGAAAAGCTCGGTACTTCTCGCAACACCATCAGTGGTGAGCAGTACATGGGTTGCCCTACATGGTATCCACAAAAGCTTGCAGACGGCACACCTTTGGCAGAGCAGTTCCCAGCAAAAGAGTGGCCGTTCACCCTAACCAACTTTAAGTCCAACATTCACAGTGCGGTATCGAATTTGTCACCACGCTTGGAATCTATCAAGGGGGTAAATCCGGTTTACATCCACCCGCAAGACGCCTCTTCTGCGGGTATCAAAACAGGTGACGTATTTGCGATTGAAACACCGAGCTCAACCACACATGCGTTGGCGATGGTGATTGATGGCATCAAACCGGGCACATTAGGCTTTGAACACGGCTTTGGTCATAAAGAACTCGGTGAGCGTGCGCACTGGATCGGTAATACACAACAACCGGTGAAGATGAAGTCGAACGATGGCGTTAACATTAATGATATAGGCTTGATCGACCCGACGAGAGAAGGCAAAGGCGTCATGTTAGATTGGGTTGTAGGAGCAGCAGCCAGACAAGCGCTTCCGACTAAGATCTACAAGGTCTAGCTTAAACTCAGCAAGCTATAACTTAATCACTGATCAAAACTCTTCCTTATCTGATTTGCAGATGAGAACACAACAGGGCAACTTCGTCATTCGAGGTTACCCTGTTTTTTCGTCCCCTTGATCTAGAAAAGCACCCTATTTGGATAAAACATCCAATCTACATAAAGTACCCAATCTACATAAAGCATCCGCTCTAGATAGAGTAATCAACCCAAAGCCATTAGGTAATCTTCATTTCACCACAACTTTTTTAGCCCGCATCCATAAAGCAGCTATGCTTATACAATCGGTGCCATAAAAGAGCCTTAACAAGCAGTTATACCGAGGCGAACATGGCAGTTCCCTTGCATTTCATAAACGGCAGTTGGATCAACCTATAGAAGTTCACATCAATACCATTATGGTGATTGAGGTTATTAATGTGAGACTCACCTCAAGTTCCAAGTGAATTAATGTGGAAATCCACAATAGCGCGAACAACCAATTATGTCGAAAATGCGTGCATTACAACCAATAGCGACGCCTCATGACTAAGCTGACAATTAAAACTCAAACTCTAACGCTTTGCATCGCTGCTCTAGGAAGCCTTTCTTTATCCGCTTTTGCACAAGCAGCACCCAATCCAATGCCAGAAGCCGCAGAAACTTGTAGCGGCTGCCATCAAGCCGACGGTAAAGGCATGCCCAACATTGCCCCTATGCTTGCAGGGCTCAATGCTGACTATCTAGAACATCAACTGGTTCTGTTCTCAAGTGGTGAGCGTCAAAGCGCGATCATGAAGGGAATGGCTGACGGTGTATCTGATCCCGCTGTTCGTCGTGAGGTCGCAGAATACTTTGCATCACTACCTTCATACGAATTTACCGATTTAGAGCAGCGCGGCTCACAGGCTGATATCGATAACCCCTATCGTAAACTTGTATTCCAAGGCGATTGGGATAGAAACATTCCAGCCTGTGCAACCTGTCATGGGCCAAGCGGTATGGGCGTGGACAAATTCCCGCGCCTAGCAAGCCAGCATGCCGACTACATTCAAACTCAGCTCAACGCTTGGAAAAATGGCACTCGTAAGGGTGATGATTTGAACATGATGGGTAATATCGCGGGCAAGTTAACCGACGATGAGATCAAAAACCTGTCTTACTACTTCGCCTCTTTCCGATACTAAAGGGCTCGCATGAAAACACTACTTTTAATTACCGCAACCCTTGCCTCTGGAATCGCTTATGCCGAAGCTGAGTTGCCCGATCGCCAAACCGAACTGCCAGCCGTTGAGAAGCCTCAAGATAACAAATATCTGGTGCCACGAGACTTGGTTGATATCCCTGCCGGGGAATTTGGCGACAAAGTAAAATTGGGTTATTCGCTGTTTGTCGATTCACAACAGATGCGTGGTACGTTCGTCGGCAATGAACAAAACTGTGTCAACTGCCACATGCAAGCGGGCATGAAGCCTAACGCTGCCCCTCTTTGGGGTGCGTACATGGCCTACCCTGCGTATCGTTCTAAGAATGACAAGGTAAACAGCTACGCAGAACGTATCCAAGGTTGCTTCACCTACTCAATGAATGGTCTGCCACCGGCTGAGGGTTCAAAAGAGATGGTCGCACTGACGGCGTATTCATACTGGCTGGCGATGGGCGGCATCTTAGACAAGAACGGCATGCAAGATACACCCGTTCCTGAGATTAGCGATGCCGACTTACAAGTCGGTGGTAAAGCGGAAAGCTTCCCTCTCCCTGAAGAGCTGTTAAGCAAATACCCAATCGATGGCCGCAGTAAGTTGGCAGGGCGTGGCTATCCTAAGATTGATAATCCTGAACAAGAGCCATCGATAGCGCGTGGTGAAAAGGTTTACCAAACCAACTGCCAAACCTGTCATGGTCAAAATGGTGAAGGTATTAAAGGGGCTGACGGACGTTCATACTTTCCACCATTGTGGGGCGAAAACGCGTATAACTGGGGCGCGGGTATGCACCGGGTGAACACCGCTGCCTATTTCATCTATGAAAACATGCCGCTTGGAAAGAGCCAGCAACTTTCGATTCAAGATGCATGGGATGTGGCTGCATTTGTGAATAGTCATGAACGCCCACAAGATCCTCGATACAAGGGTGATGTTGCTAGCAATGCTAAGCGCTACCACAATCACCAAGGTTACTATGGCAAAGAAGTTGATGGTCATGTACTAGGTACCAAAGCTTATCCGAGTGGTAAAGAAGTGATTCATGAGCATTAATAGGTATTAGTGAATATGAGCCGTTCACGCCAGCTATAGCTAAGCTTTACATTGTAAATCAGTGATAGCCGGAACAATTAAAAAGGAGCCAGATCGTGTGACGATCTGGCTCCTTTTTAGTTTGAACTATTAGAAACACAACTAACCTTGCTGCATCTTCTCCCAAATCGTCGGAGAGCCAATATAGTCTTGAACCGTAGTGATGAATTCTTTGACTAGTTTGGTTTGCTTACGGTGCGGATAGACAGCGTAGATTGCGGTATCAATCGTAGAGATCGGATAATCCGGAAGCAAAGTCACCAAGCCAAGCTCTTTCATTGAGGCATACAGGTTTGATTGATCAAGGAAGCCATAACCTAGACCATCTTTCACACAAGACACCATAGTACGAACATCACTCACCTTATAGTTGCCACGAATCGTTAGGCTCTGGAAGGTATTACCTCCCGGCTCTTCACTAATGCGCAGATGGTCGACCGTCATATCACCATTGGTATAAATCACCGCAGGTAGAGCGAGTAGATCTTGTGGCGTTTTCGGTTCACCGTGCTGCTTCACAAAATCGTTTGACGCGACCAACATGAAATTACTGTCGGCAATCTTCTTCGCAATCAAATTCGATTCAACAAGCTTACTGAAGCGAAACGCGATATCAAACTGCCCTGCAATGATATTGGCGATCTTATCGTCTAGTGAGAGTACGATCTGAACATCTGGGTACTTTCTCATGAACTGAGTGATGATAGGTTGCAGATATTGCTGCCCAAAATAGATCGGTGAAGTAATTCGCAGTACACCTTTGGGCTCTGACTGGTATGAATCTGCAATGCCTTGTATCTGATTGATAGTATCTTTCAGCACATAGGTTTGCGCAAGAATATCTTCCCCTGCCGACGTCAACGAGAACGAGCGTGTAGAACGGTTAAGCAGCTGAACACCCAAGTCTTGTTCAAGCTTTTTGATCTGTTTAGAGAGTGATGAGTTGTCCATATCATGCAAGGTTGCCGCTTTGGTAAACGACCCTTGTTGAACCACATCTAAGAACAATAACAACTGATTAGTATTTGGCACTGCGCCTCTCCTGAAATAAAACTCGACTAACGTTCATCTTTGGGTGTATCCATCACAACCATGGTGGTAATGGATTGAACCTGAGCACATTCCCCAAGCACATCGGCATGAAACTTCTTATAGCCCGGTAGATCTTTGGTTTCTACCCTTAGCAAGTATTCGTTGGCACCGGTAATGTTGTGGCACTCCACTACCTCTTTTTCCATACTGACGTGCTGTTCAAACTCCAGTTGAGCCGCTTTGCTGTGGCTTGATAAACCAATCGAAACGTAAGCAATAAAGCCAACGCCCATCAGGCCATTATCCAGAACTGCACGGTAACCTTGAATGACCCCTTTACGCTCAAGATCCTGTACTCGCCTTAAGGTCGCTGAAGCCGACAAACCAATTCGTTCAGAAAGCTCAATATTGGAGATTCTGCCGTCCAATTTAAGCTCTTGCAATATCCTTTCGTCAAATCTATCCATAAGTACTTATTATTGTGCATTTAGTGATAATAGAGGAAATAAAAGCACATAATTGCCTCACTTTCCACCTACTATGTTTCTCAACACGTGAAAGTCATGACCGGTCAGTCACTTCGTTCATTTTTTTGCTGGAGAACCATAATGCCTTTAGAACAACTTAGCGCACTTGCCTTGTTTGCGTTTGTCTCGACCTTCACGCCGGGTCCAAATAACATCATGCTCATGACATCAGGAGCAAATGTTGGCTTCGCCCGCACTATTCCGCACATGCTTGGCATTGCTCTAGGGTTTGCAGCCATGTTGCTGCTAGTTGGCTTCGGTTTAATGGGCATTTTCAACGCTTATCCGGTTACTCACCAAATCTTGAAATACCTAAGCCTTGCTTACCTCGTGTACCTTGCAATTAAGATAGCATTGAGCGGCAAAGCCAAAAGCACCGAGGCTTATAAGCCAATGACCTTCATCGGCGCGGCAAGTTTTCAGTGGGTGAACCCGAAAGGTTGGTCGATGGCGCTGACTGCGATTTCAGTTTATAGCAGCGGCAGTTCATGGTGGGAGATTGCAATCATCGCAGGTATCTTCACGCTCGCCAACTTACCATCCGTGACATTCTGGACAGCGGCAGGTAAACAACTGCAACACTGGTTAACAACACCAGTCCGTATCAAAAGCTTCAACTACGGTATGGCAGGCTTGCTTCTAGCATCGACCATTCCGATGCTCTAGTCGAATAACTTCTGTATTTTAACGGTTGGTACTCCTGTGCTAACCGTTATTCTCTTTATAAATAACCCACAAGTTCACTAAGCCAACGACCAAACATCGTCTGCCCGCTCGGCGTTAACGTCCACACAAACGCCGCAACATTCACTGCCACTGTCACCCAATATATGGCTCTGAACGGCTGCTTCTGCGTTTTATGACGCAGCTTATCTTGAGCAATCAACGCCCCTATCCAGCCACCAGCAACAGAAAAAATATGCAGAGTTTTCTCTGGCACACGCCAATTGCCATTGATCGCTGCTCGCTTGTCCTTCGCGTACACAAAAAACGTCACGAAACCGATAACCAAATACCACACCAACAGCGCTTTAGAACTTTCCGCAAACAACACAGACACCGCCACCAGAACCAAATAAGTGATAACGATTTGAATAGATGAAGACAACATGACTCCTTTTGAGCAACAGCTCACATACTGTAGCAATTACGCCCTGTAGATTTTGATAAGGATGAGTAAGGCATATTGTAATTCGGTTAGCCTGCAAAGAATAAACAAGCCCTTTCATCCCTACATAACATGATGGAAGTTAAAGGAATTATAAATATGTACAACCAAAAGTACGCCATCTACCAAGTTTTTACGCGTTTATTTGGCAATAAAAACACCCAACATGTTCCATGGGGCACAATCGAGCAAAATGGCGTCGGTAAGTTCAGTGATTTTACCGACAAAGCGCTGTCTGAAATCCGCAAACTCGGTATGACTCATATTTGGTATACCGGAGTGCCACATCATGCGCTCATCAATGACTACAAGCACCTTGGTATTTCAGACGATCACCCTAGCGTGGTAAAAGGCCGTGCGGGATCACCATATGCCGTCAAAGACTACTATTCCGTAAACCCAGATCTCGCAGACAACCCTGAATGCCGACTAGAGGAGTTCGAGGCACTCATCAAAAGAAGTCACGACAATGGTTTAAAAGTGATTATCGATATCGTACCGAATCACGTTGCGCGTCATTATAAAGGCTTAAACAACCCAGAAGGTGTCAGTGACTTCGGCGCTCAAGATGACACAACGCTGGAATACCACAAAGACAATAACTTCTACTACATTCCCAACAGCACCTTTGAATTGCCAGACATAGAGCCCGCCTTTACGCCGCTAGGTGGTGAACAGCATCCCAACCTAAACTCCCCGTTTATAGAGACGCCCGCCAAATGGACAGGTAACGGCTCACGTTTAGCCAAGCCTAGTTTCGATGATTGGTATGAAACGGTGAAAATCAATTATGGCATGCGACCAGACGGTTCAAAAGACTTCCCTGAACTACCGAGTGACTATGCTCAACGCAATTACATGGATCATTTCCGTTTCTGGAAATCTGTTTATGTGCCTAACTCTTGGGCTAAATTCCGAGATATCGCCTTGTTTTGGTTGAATAAAGGTGTTGATGGGTTTCGCTACGATATGGCTGAGATGGTTCCAGTCGAATTTTGGAGCTACCTCAACTCATCAATAAAGATGAAAAACCACGATGCCTTTCTGATGGCAGAGGTGTATCAGCCGGACTTGTACCGTGAATACATTCACTTAGGCAAGATGGACTACCTCTATGACAAGGTAGATCTGTACGACGGCCTCAAAGCCATCATGCAAGGCAAGGCTTCAACGGCAATCATCCCTGAAATCCAACATCAAATGCACGACATTGAACATCATATGCTGCATTTTTTGGATAACCATGACGAGCAACGAATCGCCTCACCAGAGTTTGTAGGCAATCCACATATCGCAAAGCCTGCGATGCTAGTTAGCGCTCTATTGAGCAGCTCTCCAACCATGATCTACTTTGGGCAAGAAGTCGGCGAACCCGGTGCGGAGAACGCTGGCTTTGGACAACCCTCACGAACTTCCATATTTGACTACATCGGAGTCCCACAGCATCAAAAATGGATGAACCACGGCGCATTCGATGGCGGGCTATTAGACGAAAACGAAAAACAACTACGTCACTTCTATCAGAAGGTTATGAACTTTTCGCTTGAGCATACTTCAATGACGGGGCAGTACCTAGACTTACACCAGAGCAATAATTTGAGTGATTCGGTTTACGCATTTCTGCGCTATGACAACCAAGAGTTGACAATAGTTGCTGCGAATTTCAGCCAACATGTCACTGAGAATATTCACTTAACCGTTCCAAGTGATGTTATACAAACGCTCACAATCGCTGATGACAGTTACTTGTTAGATGAACATATTGAAGGCATTCAACAACAGGTATTAAAAGTTGAGGAAAGTATTGGCCGTTTTAGTCTTGATCTAAAGCCACTAGCTTCGTTGGTTTGGGTATTTCCCTTATCTGAATAGGATATTTATTATTAATTCCCAAAAAGCCTGAGTTTTAATTAATTGATAAATAACTTAATTCCCACATTAAATTAACGTCACCTCAATTCGATACCTTCCTCACATTAATAAGGATGAGCTCTCATCCTTATTATCTACTCCCATCCTCTACGCCTTCTACTATTGATATTAAACATATGAGTTATTGATCCAATAAATTTAACTTAAACCAAATACAAAGCGTGATATTGACACTATGTTTCCTATTTTTATATATTAAAAATAACTTTATACATAGCCATCACAAATAGTTGACCATCGTTAAGACTAGGATATTCATCTTCATAAAAAGTGAAATATGGATATTAAAACGTGAACAACATAAATATTAATAAAATTATCTCTCTACGAAATACCTTCAACAATACCAAAAAGAAGAGCTTCAAACGCTCTACATTGGCCAAAGCAATGTTACCGCTCTTCACCGCTACTTTGATCGCGGGTTGTGGTAGTGATAATGATAGCGACAACGGTACAGCCCCTGGCAACAGTGGTTTATACCCTGCAGCGGCGTTGTTGATCAAATCA
>NZ_JBFRVD010000021.1:0-2777 GCF_041474985.1 Vibrio sp. 10N.222.49.C9
CCATCGGCATTGTTTAGAATAGAGCCATGGTCGACATGGAGGTTTTCAATGGTTAGCTTACCGGCGTCATTGGCATCCACATCGACGGTATTCGCTAATAGTTGCGCGGTGGTTAAGGTTTGGCGTGTATCTTCACTGCCATTTGCAAGCACCACTTCAGATGAACAGTAAGGTCTGTCGTTACTGCCGTGAATGGTGATGACAATATCGTGTGTTGTACCATCTTTTGAATGGACTGTAATCGTATCGGTTAGGCTTTGCCCTTCACCAAGTTGGTCAATTGCAGTGCCACGCGTTGTGGGTCTAGCACCTATACCTGATAGATGCCCAGCATCGGCATGGTAATGCCAGGTGCCATCGGTGAGTAAGATTAGATCGCCATAGGTACCGTGATAGTCGTAACCATTGCTGCCTTGCTTTTCAAAAATAGACTCACCCGTATCAGGGTCTGTAATGGTCAGCTTACCATCCGCATAGAGTGTTGTATTGCCAAGTGTGGCTATGCCAGGTTGGGCATAATCGGGAGACATGTTAACGCCAGCGGTATTCTCGGTTATTGAACCAGTATCAACGCCAGCAATAGTGGCCACATTGTTGCTACCATTTATGGTCACCATTATTTGATGTGTTGTGCCATCCGCGGAATGCACGGTAATGCTATCGGTGGTGGTTTTACCTTGACCTAATGCTTGTACCGTTGGGTTTTTGTTATCTAAATCGTAAGTCCAATCGCCGTTATCTTTAAGATGCAGGGTGCCTAATTGACCTGCGATATCGGTATTCGAGAAGTGGGCTTCACCTTTGTCTGTATCGGTGATGGTGAGTGTGCCTGAGGTTTGCAGTTGTGACTCTTCAGTCACCGCCCCTGAATTTGTACCTGAAATCACCGCACTATCATTGGTGCCATTTACAGTAATGGTAACTTGATGTGGCGTGCCATCGGCAGAGTGAACAGTAATCGTATCTGTTGCTGTTTTACCTTGGGCCAATGCTTGCACGGTCGGATTTTGATTGTCTAAATCGTAACTCCAATCGCCGTTATCTTTAAGATGTAGGGTGCCTAATGTGCCAAGGATATCGCTATCAGAGAAGTGAGCTTCGCTTTTGTCAATATCACTAATAGTTAATGTGCCAGATGTACTTAACGTAGTTTCTTCGGTCACTGCTCCTGAATTGGTACCTGCAATCACTGCCGTATCATTAGTACCATTTACAGTAATAGTGACTTGATGTGCCGTGCCATCGGCAGAGTGAACGGTAACAGTATCTGTTGCTGTTTTACCTTGGGCCAATGCTTGCACGGTCGGATTTTGATTGTCTAAATCGTAACTCCAATCGCCGTTATCTTTAAGATGTAGGGTGCCTAATTGACCTGCGATATCGGTATTCGAGAAGTGCGCTTCACCTTTGTCGGTATCGGTGATGGTGAGTGTTCCTGATGTTTGTAGCGTTGATTCTTCGGTCACTTGTCCTGAGTTAGTGCCTGCAATCACAGCTTGGTCATTAGTGCCATTTACAGTAATGGTAATTTGATGTGGTGTGCCATCGGCAGAGTGAACAGTAATCGTATCTGTTGCTGTTTTACCTTGGGCCAATGCTTGCACGGTCGGATTTTGATTGTCTAAATCGTAAGTCCAATCGCCGTTATCTTTAAGATGTAGAGTGCCTAATTGACCAACAATATTGCTATCAGAGAAGTGAGCTTCATTGGTATCGGTGTCGCTTATAGTTAATGAGCCCGTTGTTTGAAGTTGAGATTCTTCGGTCACTTGTCCTGAATTAGTGCCTGCAATCACAGCTTGGTCATTAGTCCCATTTACAGTAATGGTAACTTGATGTTGCGTGCCATCGGCAGAGTGAACGGTGATAGTGTCCGTCGCCGTTTTGCCTTGCGCTAATGCTTGCACGGTCGGATTTTGATTGTCTAAATCGTAGGTCCAATCACCGTTATCTTTAAGATGTAGGGTACCTAATGAACTAACAATGTCTGTATTCGAGAAGTGCGCTTCATTGGTATCGGTGTCACTAATAGTTAATGAGCCCGTTGTTTGAAGTTGAGATTCTTCAGTTACCACACCGGTATTGGTGCCTGCAATAACGGCAGTATCATTAGTGCCATTAACGGTAATAGTGACTTGATGTGGTGTGCCATCGGCAGAGTGAACGGTGATGGTGTCCGTCGCCGTTTTGCCTTGCGCTAATGCTTGCACGGTCGTGTTTTTGTTGTCTAAATCGTAGGTCCAATCACCGTTATCTTTAAGATGTAGGGTACCTAATTGACCAACAATATCGCTATCAGAGAAGTGAGCTTCACCGGTATCGGTATCGGTGATGGTGAGTGTGCCTGAGGTTTGCAGTTGTGACTCTTCAGTCACCGCCCCTGAATTTGTACCTGCAATCACAGCTTTGTCATTAGTCCCATTTACAGTAATGGTAACTTGATGTGGCGTGCCATCGGCAGAGTGAACGGTGATGGTGTCCGTCGCCGATTTACCTTGCGCTAGTGCTTGAACTGTCGTGTTTTTGTTATCTAAATCGTAAGTCCAATCACCGTTATCTTTAAGATGTAGGGTACCTAATGATCCAACAATGTCTGTATTCGAGAAGTGATCTTCGCCTTTATCGGTATCTGTAATAGTCAGAGTCCCAGACGTTTGTAATTGCGACTCTTCAGTTACCGCACCAGAGTTAGTGCCTGCAATCACCGCAGTGTCGTTAGTGCCGTTGACGGTAATGGTGATTTGATGTGGCGTGCCATCGGCAGAGTGAACGGTGAT
>NZ_JBFRVD010000021.1:3084-47852 GCF_041474985.1 Vibrio sp. 10N.222.49.C9
GTGCCATCGGCAGAGTGAACGGTGATAGTGTCCGTCGCCGTTTTACCTTGCGCTAGTGCTTGAACTGCCGTGTTTTTGTTATCTAAATCGTAGGTCCAATTACCGTTATCTTTAAGATGTAGGGTGCCTAATTGACCTGCGATATCGGTATTCGAGAAGTGATCTTCGCCTTTATCGGTATCTGTAATAGTCAGAGTCCCAGACGTTTTCAGTTGCGACTCTTCAGTTACCGCACCTGAGTTAGTGCCTGCAATCACTGCAGTATCGTTAGTGCCGTTGACGGTAATGGTGATTTGATGTGGCGTGCCATCAGCTGAGTGAACAGTGACGATGTCTGTCGCAGTTGAACCTTGGCCAAGTCTTTGAACTACTGGGTTATTGTTGTCTAAACTGTATGTCCACGCACCGTCTTTGGTGATGCTTAGCGTACCGAAATTGCTAGTTACTTGTGATGCCTGGAAATGATCTTCTCCAAGATCTGAATCTGTTACCGAAAGCTGCCCTTGAACTTGTGTCGTTAAATCTTCAGTTAACGTGCCAGCATCCACACCCGTAATTACGGCATTGTCGTCGTTTCCGCCAATCGTCATATCGATCGTTTGCGGTGTGCCATCTTTGGTGTGAATTGTGAAACTTTCGTGCAATGAAGTGGCTGCGGTTAAAGCTTGAACATTAGAGAGCGAGTTATCAACTTGATACTGCCAATGTCCATCAGCATCGATAGTTAATGAACCATATTTACCTGAGATAACTTCCGGTGTAACCGAACTTTCATTTTGGTCAGGGTCTATGACATCGATTTTGCCGTTGGCATGTAACAAGCCTTGTGAATCAATATTGTGATCTTCTGTTACGACACCTGTTAAGTCTCCAGAAATACTTGGCGTGTCTTGCTTACCTGTTACTGGTATCTGGACAATGATGCTCGAGCCATTAGATAGGTGTAACGCAAAATGGTCAGTACCTGGTTGGTGCTGATTTAACAGGATGTATTGAGGAGAATTTGGATTCAATACGAATGTGTATTGACCATTTGCATCAACATGAAGCTCTCCGTACGTACCTTTTATGACTTCTGGCATAAAGGTGACGGGTAAAGCGGGCGTCGTAGGCGCATTCGAATGAGTCGGCTGACCGTTACTTCCTGAGGAGATAGTCGGCATCGATACCGAAGGAATGTAATGGACTTGCGGGTGAGAAAGCGTCGATAAATGATGAGAAGGAACCAAGTGAGAGCTCGAACCATGGGCGGCATGACTTGCACTTAAGGTGGAGTTTACGTCGCTGTCACTCGTCTGAGCTTCTTGGAGAGCAACCGCTGATGAGTCCGCCTTTCTATGGTCATCGGTGACATCTTTTTCGGCCACGTTATTTGCGGTTACTTGATCTGCAGCGTCGCTGGAATTGTCTATACTTTCTGCAGCAGCGTGTTTAGCCAATGATGGCAAAATCATCATGAGTGACTGAAAAAGTGGGATATTCACTTTTAGATGTGAATGCAGTCTGCGCTTCTTTTTTTGTGTTGGTTTCTTTTGTTCTAGCTCGTTACTTTTCTTATTTTTGATTTCTGTATTTTTCTTGTTTGCTTTGACGTTTTTTTTGTTAGCCATTTTTATCATCCGTGAATCGTGGTTGCACTGTCTTAAGTAAAATACACAGATAGAGGTTTCGCTAGCTAATTGGATAATTTTTAAAGAAAAAACTGCAAAGTCGAAGAATTATCTCATTTTGATGAAAGAGAGGATGAATACTTTTTCAACGGTCAGATAAATATCGGCACAATGGGATTGACCTTACCCTAAGGGGAACGTTTATAGTTGCGTTGTAAATTCAAAGGTAAGCTATGACAAACACATTCCGAAAAACTTGGATTATTGTTTTCAGCATCATTGCGATGTTGATGTCTAGCTATGCCTCAAGCTCCTCAGCCTTGATGACTGAAGTAATGATGATGGAAATGGGGTCGAGCAAGTCGACTTGTTACCACAGCGATACTTCGGTTAATGATTCAATGGCAGGGTGTCATGTGATGAGTGAAGAAGTACACGCTGAAGACTCTAACATGAGTGCCCATGCTTTGATGGCTCAATTCGATATGTCTTCAATGAGCGAAGACGGCAGTCCGATGATGGGTAACCATTGTTCGAGTGCCGATTGCTGTGCCTCAATGTGTTCTGCAAGTCCCTATCCAATTCAGGCTGTTCAAGCCGTTGATCAACTTTCCTTTTCATTAGCTCGTTTTCAATCGGTCACGATTGGCCAGAAAGTCGCACGCGCTCAATCTTTGCTACGCCCACCTTCCGCATAAATCTATATCTAAAAATACAGCTCTATCAGTTAGATAAATCTGATAAGCCATTCTTTTTTATGCGCTAATTAGCGCTAGATATGGACATTCATTGTGAATATGAAACCAACAACCTCTGTGTTTGTCATGAACACGAGCTTAGTGGTTGCTGCTGCCTTGCCTATGGCCTTGTTTTCAAGTGCTACGCTCGCGGCTACCACGGCGTCAGCTTCAAATGCTCAACACATTTCAGCACATGACCAAGCAAGCTCGACGCAGCAACTCAATACACTGATTGAGATTGCTTTAAGCGAAGATGGAAATCGCAAACAGTACTTTGCTCAGTCTCAAGCGATGCGAGAAACGGGCATTGCCAGCTCGACCTTAATGGACCCGAAATTGAAAGTTGGATTTGGCGGTTTGCCTGTCGATAGCTTTCAATTCGATGAAGACCCGATGACCAATATATCGGTAGGGTTGATTCAGCAGTTTGAGCGTGGCGATACGCTTAACCTTCAACAGAAAAAGGCAGGCCAACAGGCAGATGCTTTAGCTTTGCAGGTGCAAGCAAGAGAATTGACGGTTGCGAATAGCATGACGCAGCTTTGGCTTGAGTTAGGTTATCAACAAAAAGCTGAGTCGGTGATTCGTCAAAATCGTCGTTTGTTGGTTGAGCTTGAAAACTATGTACAAACCAATTACTCGATTGGTAAAAGTGAAGCGCAAGATCTGCTTAATGCTCAGCTCCAAGTGAGCAAGCTTGATGAGAAACTTCAGGCAAACCAGCAGGTTCAGCGTCGTCTAATCTCTCAGCTTTCTGAATGGTTGGGTTCTGATTGGCTAGGTTCTCAGGTTCTTGATTCTCAGGGCACACTGAATGCAACTAACCAAATCGATTGGTCGTTGTTGGAAAGCAAATTAGCGACCAATATCGATTCAACCAAGCACTATCAGCTACTGACTGACCATCCTTTGGTTAAGATCTCCGATGTCAGTATTTCCTCCAATCAAACTCAGGTTGAGTTAGCCGAGCAAGCTTATACCCCGCAATTTGGGGTGGAAGTGATGTATGCACACCGTCAAGCCAATAACATGGCGGGTGAACCTGCTTCTGATCTGGTGAGTGCTTATCTGACAGTCGACATCCCGCTGTTTACGGGGAATCGACAAGATAAAAACTTATCGGCTGCTCAGTATCAAGTTGGTGCGGCCAAATCTCAAAAAGACACCTTACTTTCCCAAATGAACGCACAAGTGAATGCATTGCTGGTGGACAGATCAAATTTGATCCAGCGATTAGATCGCTATCAAACGTCCTTGCTTCCTCAAACTGCAGCACGAATCAGCGCGGTTGAGAGGGGCTATCAAAACAATACCGCTCAGTTTAACGATGTCATTTTAGCAACGACCGATGAGCTGGCGCTTAAGTTAGAGCAACAACGTTTGATCACCGATCTCAACATCGTTAACAGCAAACTGGCGGCGTTAGTCAGTGGCTTTGAATACCAAGTAAACCAACCACAACTCAACTCAAGCGCAACTAAACACACAGCCAATCAATAAGGGAATAGACAATGAGTACAGTAAAAGTAGCAACAATCGCTTTATTGGTCGGTGGTGCATTGGGTTTTGGTGTGAACCATTTTCTAATTAATCCAGCACATGACATGTCAGCAATGGCAACGAGTACAGGCGCAGATGTAAGTAAACAGGCCAAGGATGAACCTCTGTATTGGGTGGCTCCGATGGACCCAAATTATCAGCGAGACAAGCCGGGTCAGTCACCTATGGGGATGGATTTAATCCCTGTTTACGCGGATGACTCAAGTGGTGTTAAAGATGAGCCCGGTACCGTGTTCATTGATTCGTCGGTAGAAAATAATCTGGGTGTCAAAACAGCGAAAGTTAAGTTCGAAGCGCTATCTCCTCGGATTGAAACCGTGGGTTATGTGGCGTTCGATGAAAGTACATTGTGGCAAACCAACGTAAGAGCAGCTGGTTGGGTTGAGAAGCTCTACATCAACGCAGTGGGTGAGAAGGTAAACAAAGGTGATGTGCTTTTCACACTCTATTCTCCAGAGCTTGTTAAAGCACAAGAAGAGTTGATCAGTGCTTATAAAACGGGTCGTAAAGGTTTGATCAAGGGCTCGACTGAACGCTTAATTACCTTGGGTGTTGATAAGACTCAAATCCGCGCTATTACGCGCAAAGGCAAAGCCTCGCAAACCATTGAAGTCAAAGCGCCAGCCGATGGTGTCATCGCAAGTCTGAATATCCGAGAAGGTGGTTACCTTTCACCTGCACAAGCGGTGATCAGTGCTGGTCCATTAGGCGAAGTATGGGTTGATGCTGAGGTGTTTGAGCGTCAAGCGCACTGGATCTCGTCAGGCAGCAATGCGGTGATGACGCTAGATGCCATTCCTGGCAAAGAGTGGTTGGGTAATGTCGATTACGTGTACCCAATCCTTGACCCAAAAACTCGAACCTTGCGCGTTCGTTTGAAGTTCTCCAATCCCCATGGCGAGCTTAAGCCAAATATGTTTGCAAATATTGCGCTGAAACCCATCAGTGATGAAGCCGTTCTTACTATCCCAAGATCTTCGGTGATTCACTCCGGTGGTATGACTCGAGTGGTGATGTCAAAAGGTTCTGGCAAGTATCGCTCTGCTCGTATTGAGGTTGGTCGTGAAGCTGGCGAAAAAATAGAGGTGCTTCAAGGGCTAGAGCAAGGTGAAAACATTGTCACTTCTGCGCACTTCATGTTGGATTCTGAATCGAGCCAATCTGCTGATCTGTCACGCATCAATGGTGTTGAGGAACAAGCTGAAACCGTATGGGCAAACGGTGAAATTTCCGATGTTATGCAAGGCAGCCGTATGGTGACGATTAACCATCAGCCTGTTCCAGAATGGGATTGGCCGGGCATGGTGATGAATTTCACCTTTGTGGAAGGCTTGGACATGAGTGACGTGCAACGTGGTAAGGCAATTGACTTTGAGATGAGAAAGACAGAGTCAGGGCAATACGAGGTTGTTGATTACAAGGTCAACAAACACAAGATCGCCGGCGAAGTTTGGGTAACGGGTGACATTACCATGTTGATGGCAGATTTTGGCATGATCACTGTAAAACATCAGCCAGTCCCTGAGTGGAATTGGAAAGCGGGTGAAATGAATTTCCAAGCCAGTGATGACCTTGATTTATCTGAGTTTGCCGAGGGTCAAACCATTCGGTTTCTAGTGGCGAAGCAAGGTTCTGATTATGTGCTCAAATCTCTCGAACCGACGAATAGCACGGGTGAGGGCGAACTATGATCAATGCAATCATTCGCTGGTCTATTAGCAACCGCTTCTTAGTGTTGGTTGCTACTGTAGCCATCGTATTTGGCGGCTTATACAGCGTTAAAAATACACCTGTCGATGCCATTCCTGATTTGTCAGATGTTCAGGTGATCATCAAAACCAGTTATCCGGGGCAAGCCCCACAAGTGGTCGAGGATCAGGTTACCTATCCATTGACCACCGCCATGTTAGCTGTACCGGGTGCTGAAACAGTTCGTGGCTACTCGTTCTTTGGTGATTCCTATGTCTATATCATCTTCAATGACGATACCGATATGTACTGGGCGCGTTCACGAGTGTTGGAGTACTTAAGCCAAGTTGCACCTAACTTGCCATCGAGTGCCAAGCCAACACTAGGGCCAGATGCAACCGGTGTGGGCTGGGTTTACAGCTACGTGTTGCAAGATAAAACCGGTCAGCATGACTTAGCGGAACTTCGTAGTTTGCAAGATTGGTTCTTGAAGTATGAATTGCAAACTGTAGAAGGCGTGTCTGAAGTTGCGACCGTTGGCGGCATGGTGAAGCAGTACCAAGTACAGATTGATCCTGCCAAGTTACGTGCATATGACCTGACGCTTCAGCAAGTCAACAAGGCAATCCAAGATGGTAATCAAGAAACAGGAGCGTCTGTTGTTGAGATTGCCGAAGCCGAACACATGGTTCGTACCACGGGTTACCTTACAAGCATCGAAGACATTCAATCTTTGCCGTTAAAAGTGACAGACAAAGGTACTCCGCTGCTATTAGGTGACATTGCTGACATTAACCTTGGCCCACAAATGCGTCGTGGTATCTCGGAACTCAATGGTGAGGGCGAGGCGGTTGGCGGCGTTATCGTGATGCGCTTTGGTGAAAATGCCAGTGAAGTGATCGACTCGGTTAAATCCAAACTCGCTGAACTGCAAGCTGGCTTGCCTGATGGTGTTGAGATTGTCGCGACTTATGACCGTTCGACTTTGATTGATTCAGCCGTTGAAAACCTTTGGAAGAAGCTGGCTGAAGAGTTCATCGTGGTCGCCGTGGTGTGTGCGCTGTTCTTGTTCCATATCCGCTCATCACTGGTTATCGCACTAAGCCTGCCTGTTGGTATCTTGGGTGCATTCATTGTGATGCATTGGCAGGGTATTAACGCCAATATCATGTCTCTTGGCGGTATAGCGATTGCGATTGGCGCCATGGTGGATGGTGCCATCGTGATGATCGAGAACGTTCATAAACACATTGAACGGACTCCGCTCACTGACAAAAACCGTTGGCAGGTGATTGGTAAGGCAGCAGAAGAAGTTGGCGCACCGCTGTTCTTCTCTCTGATTATCATTACCTTGAGTTTTGTGCCTGTGTTCGCGCTAGAAGGGCAAGAGGGCAAGATGTTCTCGCCACTTGCATTTACCAAGACGTATGCAATGGCCGCTGCAGCCGGTTTGGCTATCACGCTTGTTCCTGTGCTAATGGGTTACTTCATTCGCGGCAACGTGTTACCTGAACACAAAAACCCAGTAAACCGAAGCCTAGTGGCGATGTATAAACCGCTTCTGAACCTCAGCCTCAAGTATCCCAAGATGATGATTGTTATCGCACTTGGCTTAATGGCGTCTGCTTATTACCCAACCAGTAAGCTTGGTAGTGAGTTCATTCCTCCTTTGGATGAAGGGGATTTGATGTACATGCCAACCACGTATCCGGGCATCTCAATAGGTAAGGCTCGTGAGTTGTTGCAACAGACCAACAAGCTCATCAAAACCATTCCAGAAGTCGAAACCACGTGGGGCAAAATTGGTCGAGCAGAGACAGCAACCGATCCTGCACCGTTAACCATGATTGAAACCGTGATTCAGCTTAAACCGCGAGATGAGTGGCGTGACGGTGTCACTACGGAGTCACTACGCAAAGAGTTCGATGATCTGATTCAGTTCCCAGGTTTAACCAATGCGTGGGTTATGCCAATCAAAACTCGTATCGACATGTTAGCGACCGGTATTAAAACGCCAATTGGTATCAAAATCGCAGGCCCAGATCTGAGCGTGATTGAGGATATTGGCTCTCAACTTGAACCCATCCTCAATAGCGTGAGTGGTACGGCTTCTGTCTACGCTGAGCGTGTTGCGGGTGGTCGTTATGTGACGATAGACATCAAACGTCGTTCTGCTGCGCGATATGGCTTGAGCATTAAAGAAGTGCAACAGGTTATTTCGACTGCGGTTGGTGGCATGAACGTGGGCGAAACCGTTGAGGGGCTAGAGCGTTACCCAATCAATGTCCGTTACCCACAAAGCTATCGTGATTCTGTCGTTAAGTTGCAGAACCTGCCGTTAGTGACACCAAATGGAGCGCGAATTGCTTTGTCTGATGTTGCAGATATTCGCTATGAAGATGGACCACCAATGATTAAGACGGAGAACGCGCGTCCTAATGGTTGGGTGTTCGTTGACATCGAAGGTCGCGACCTTGGTTCTTATGTTGCAGAGGCGCAAACAGTCGTTACAGATCAAATCGTCTTACCTGCTGGTTATTCATTGGCGTGGTCTGGTCAATACGAATACATGGAGCGCGCGAAAGATCGCCTGAGTGTCGTTGTACCTATCACCATCGCCATCATCATGTTGCTGTTGTATCTGAGCTTCCGCCGTGTCGGTGAGGTGATGATGATCATGCTGACATTGCCACTCGCAATGGTTGGTGGCCTATGGCTGATGCATGTCCTCAATTATAACTTCTCCATTGCGGTTGGTGTTGGCTTCATCGCGCTAGCGGGCGTTGCGGTCGAGATAGGTGTGATCATGTTGGTGTATCTCAACCAAGCGTGGCACTTCAAAAAGCTTGATGCCGAACAGAGCCAGCAAACACTCCAACAAACCGATCTCACTGATGCCATTCGTGAAGGGGCAGGGCTTCGTGTGCGTCCAGTAATGATGACGGTTCTCACTGTGATCATTGGCCTCATTCCAATTATGTATGGCGAAGGTACGGGCTCTGAAGTGATGCAGCGAATTGCTGCGCCGATGATAGGCGGAATGGCGTCTGCACTATTGCTTACTCTACTGGTGTTGCCTGCAATCTTTAAGCTCTGGAAACAGCGTGAGATTATGCATAGCCAAAACGAGACAAACAAATAACGTATTGATTATTAGCCCTTACTGACTAAAAACAGAGTGAGTAAGGGCGTACCACATGAACATGTGAAACTAACAAATAAATAACTGAATTAATCTAAGGAACGATCATGAAAAAGACACTTATTGCGATTGCACTGACGTTAACTACTGCAACGGCTTTTGCTGAAATGGACCATTCAACTGTTGATCATTCAAGTATCGACCATTCAAACATGGATCACTCGATGATGAAGAGTGGAGAGATGGACCATTCAAAAATGGATCACAGCATGATGAAGGATGGAAAGATGGACCATTCGATGATGAATATGGAAGGCATGTCTGAAGTGGGTATGCCTGCGACAGGCGCAAAGCCGGATAAAGTGGTTCATGTTCTGCTAAGTGACGATATGAAAATCACATTTAAGAACAAGGTTGATATTGAGCCGAACGACGTGGTGCAGTTTGTTGTGATGAATACGGGCAAGATTGATCACGAATTCTCGATTGGTTCTGCTTCAGAGCAGCTAGAGCACCGTGAAATGATGAAAAACACGGGTAATCACGCCCATGACTCGGGTAGCACAGTTACAGTTAAGCCGGGTAAAGCGAAGCAATTGCTGTGGCATTTCCATGGTGATAATAACGTAGAGTTCGCGTGCAATATCCCTGGTCACGCTGAAGCGGGTATGGTGAAGTCGTTAACGCTTTAGACGTTAATCAATAGCGCTTTGTTGAATTAGAAATTCAATGAGGGCTAGAAAATTAAAGATAAGTCTTAACTTATACCTAAAGCGCTTTGCTGTGAGGGATTCGCTGAGGCTTATCTTTATTTATAGTCACTGTAGCAAGATAGAAGTTTCAAGCAGATGGTGTGCTTCGCCGCTCAGATGCGGTAGCTCTGCCATGATCTTTTTAAACTTGTCATCGATTGACTCTGCTTCATTCAGCGATCGAAAAGCCAGTACAGCCTGTTCAGGCTCGCTGTTCACATAACCTTTCAATGTATCTAGCTGAATTTTATTGGCATTTTCAACTTTTGCTAGCGCGACATTAATTGCTTCGATGCTAATTGTTAACTCATTGCTTTTAAACATTTTTTATTATTTATGGGTTGTTGCTAATGCGCGCACATTAACACAATGATTTTTGCAGATATTGACCAAGATTATTAAATTGGAACAATTTTGAAAATCATTAAAAGCTGAACTGCAATGTGTGATTTGGATAGGTGTCAGAAATACGAAGCGAATTAAGGAGTTAATAGCTTTGGTTGGTCAATCTAAGCTTAAACAAAATAAGTTTAATCAGTATAGATTTAATGACTATGGATTTAACTAACGGAGAAAGTTTTTGAATAGCGTGTCGCTGGAATAAAGCACGTCATGGAGCATAAGGAGAAGTTGGAGCGTGCAGCGGGAATCGAACCCGCATCATCAGCTTGGAAGGCTGAGGTAATAGCCATTATACGATGCACGCACACTGTCTTAAGAGTAAGACTGAGGTATCAAGAAGACTGGAGCGTGCAGCGGGAATCGAACCCGCATCATCAGCTTGGAAGGCTGAGGTAATAGCCATTATACGATGCACGCACATCGTCTTAACGAGTTTGATAATGCCACATCTAACTGAAAACGAAACCTTTTTCTTTCATTTTTATTCTAAGTGCTCGCATAACCACCACTCCGCTAGTTTTTCCATCATGTTCGGCGTTTTCAGAGTGAATAAAATGTGACTAAAATCTCGTAAAAGGAAGGTGAGAAATAATAGTAAATGTCATGCTGCTTTTTGCGATAAATCTACATTAATTTATAAACCTGTTTTAATGGTGCTTGGCAGTCATAAATCTCATGAAAATTAAGGAATTTGGAGTGTTAACATAAACCTGGTTTTTATTCGTGTTTTGGATTTCGTTAATAACAATCTGAATGCATAAATTTAACTTATTAATTTGTCAAAATATTCAGTAAACTAATCCCAAATGACTAGAGTTATAGGCACTTATAAGCCTTTGCAGAAAAAAGTAACGAGTTCAGTTGATAATTCACGCAAAAGTCTCGTCATTCCGTCTATCGTTTGGTACATTTGCCGCACATTTTGTCTCCCCTAAAATTCCCATGCCTTCTCAGTTCCGAATTAACAAAATTGTTGAAATTGGTGACACTCTTCACCGCAGTGGCTGTGCTCCTTACAAGCTAGAGAAATACACTCAATTCTATGCAAAAAAGCATGGTGTGGATGTGATGATCCAAGCAACGCCAACTGCGATTAACTATCAATTTCCAGACGATAACAACGCCGTTATTCTTAAGCGTCTAAAGCCTGCGTCAATTAACCTGAGTTTGTTGGCCAATACGATCATTCGTATTAACCAGCCAAGCAGTGAGCCTGTACCAGAACCTGTCGGTTACTCAAAATTTGTGACTGCACTTGCCAATATGGGTATTCCGCCTGCTTATTTGATGCTGGTGGGCAGTACGTTGGAAGCGGTGGGCTTTTCTGCGTTATTGGGTTTGATGGTGTGGGTATGTCAGCAAGTTCTTCATTCACGTCGTGCTATCGCGGTTGAGTTCATCTCGGCACTGCTAACCGGTATCTTCGTGGCGTTTCTGGCGAGCACAGGGTTGCCGATTCCGGTGTGGGCGTTGTGTATCGCCTCGATTGTCTTGTTTGTCCCCGGGTTATCCATAGCTAACGCATTAGAATGTTTGGCGTTTAATGACTTGGTTTCTGGTACCAGCTTGCTAGGGCAGAGCGCCTTAACCCTGATTAAGCTGTTTGTCGGGATTATCATGGGGCTCAACATCGGTGAAGCGATATGGGGACAAGCGGTCTCCATCGACTATACCAACGCGGTACCGATGTGGATGCACATATCTGGCTTGGTGCTGATCTCTGTGTCTATCGGTGTGATGTTCAATGCTCGCCCTAAAGACATCTTACTTGGTTTGCCAGTTGCCGTTCTCGGTATGTGGGGCCCATTCTATCTAGGTTTTGATAGTGGTTGGGTTGTCGGCACTTGGGTGACGACGGTTCTTATTACTTTGTACGGAACTTGGATTGCCAAGAAGATGGAGCTCACGGGTTCTATTTATATCGTGCAAGGGATCATCATCTTGGTTCCGGGTAGCCGAGTATTAGTGAGTGCCAGCCAGTCGGTGTTTGAACAATCGATTTTGCCTATCCCGAGTATTGGTTTATCGGCGTTATTCATGTTCTCGGCAATCGTGGCAGGGCAAATTACCGCTTACTCGATTTACTCACCAAAAGTCGAACGTTAAGCCGTTCCGCTTTTCAAACCTTTAAACAAACACAGCTTAGCGGCTGTGTTTGTTCGTTTTAGGTGCTGCTCTTTTTTGAAGACAATTAGCTCTCCGTAAAACTTGTTAGATTTATGCTCGCTAAGCCTGACAAGAGCCATTAAAATGGAACAAATTCTATTTAAATGAAGTATTAACGTATGTCCTTACCTCCTTGTCCGCAATGCCAATCTGAATATGTCTACCCAGACCAAAACAACCTAATCTGCCCTGAGTGTGCCTATGAGTGGAATCCAGAAGAAGAGCGTTTAGAAAGAGAAGCCGCGCGTGTTAAGGACGTAAATGGCGTTGTATTGGAAAGTGGCGATAAAGTTACCTTCATTAAAGATCTAAAAATTAAAGGCAGTTCTAGCGTACTGAAAATCGGCACTAAAGCCGTGATTCGACGCATCAACGAAGGCAAAGATCACCAGCTAGATTGCAAGTTGGATGGTGGCGGTGAAATGTTGGTTACGGCGAAGTACGTTAAGAAGCAATAGTCGATAATCGGTCAAAATTGCGAGTTGCTACTGAACTAAATAGCGTAAAACCGGCGGAGAATTAACATCATATGGACATGGTTAAAGCTGCTCTTTCGCATTCAACTGCCTTTCATCACTATGTGAACGCCTGTGTTGAAGATGGGTTAGATATTTACACGGGCATTTCTGATGGCAGTGATGCCTATTTAGAAAGACGAATTGCTTATTCAAAAGGTGGGGGTTTGCCAGAAGGGTGGACGCCTGCTTCTACTTATTTTTGTTTCGAGTCTGGACGTATTCTTGGAGTGATAAGAGTTCGTCATGGCACCAGTCCGTACATTCACGATGTCATCGGACATATCGGCTACGAGACTTTGCCACAAGCGAGAGGGCGGGGTATCGCAAGTCATATGTTGTCTTGGGTTCAACGGTACGTATTGTCCGAAAGCGCTATTATTACGTGTGAGAGGGGCAATATAGCTTCGCAAAAGGTCATTGAGAAGTGCGGTGGACAATTCCTGAGTACCTTTTATTCAGAGCAAGATAAACACGAAGTCTTACGTTACCAACTAGAACCAAAATGAACATTTAAGCGTGGCATCTTTTGGTTTGATCGGGGTTACTATGTCCCGGTTTAAACGAAAATGAAGCCATAGCCAATTATTGTTGGAGGTATTTTGAAGTATTCAACAAGACCTGCTCAGTCATCAGATTATGAATTTCTGTTCGAGCTTAAGAAGGCCGCTGAGTTTGAACCAATCAAGGCCGTATTTGGCTGGGATGAACAAATTCAACGAGATATACACGCCGAAGAGTGGGCAGAAGAACGCCCTGAAATCATTGAATATCAAGGTAAAGCGATTGGTAGTGTGTTGTTGCAAGACAAAGGCGAGCACTTCTATTTTTGCCGATTCTTTCTACTGCCTGAATATCATGGCAAAGGTATTGGCAGCCAAGTTTTAACGGATTGCTTAGCTCAAGCAGCCAAACTCAATAAGCCTGTGGAGTTGTGTTATTTACAAGGTAATCGAGTTGGGGAGTTGTATTTAAGGTTTGGCTTCGAAATCACCTCGCAAAACGATCAGTTTGTCTATATGTGGCGTGAATAGACACTCATTCAAAATGATCACACCGTGTCGGTAACTTGATAGGCACCTGACACTTATCTAACGTAAAACCTTGTAAAGCTCCCTATGCTTGATGACTAAGCGATTACACTTAGAAAAGATCGAGCGTAAGGGAGTGTGCAATGAATTATTACCCGACTTCAAAAATCGTGGGTGAACAAAGGTTTGGCTTTGGGCCAAAACTAGGTCAAACAACCTATTATTCTCCTGTAGAACAGTTGGATAAAAAGCCATTCGTTCACCAAGCTATACAAGACTTACCGAGTACTGAATCTACTCTGATTAAAGTAGGAGAGAATCGTGTACAACGAATGAAGGCCAAGGGTGACGAACAACAGATGCAAGCCACGAAGAAAGAAGCGCAGTCTTTTCTTCGAACGCAGTATCGACAACAAGCTCAAGCTCGCCACCTACAAAGTGTTGAAACTCCTTATGGTTTTCAAGAGCGCATCATTCAGTTTTGGAGCAATCACTTCGCCATCTCGGTCGATAATCGAAAACTGATGCCCTTGGCCGCCAGCATTGAAAACGATGTGGTTCGCCAGCATTGGAATGGTAACTTTGGCGAGATGCTGATGGCTTCTTCTAAACATCCTGCGATGCTTCTGTATCTCGATAATCAACTCTCGATTGGTCCCAATTCAAAAGTCGGAAAGCGCCGTAATAAGGGGCTCAATGAGAACCTCGCTCGTGAGATCTTAGAACTCCACACTCTTGGCGTTGACGGTTCTTATACTCAGCAAGATGTTATTGCTTTAGCAAAAGGCATTTCAGGCTGGGGCATTAAATTCAAATCTCCTGATGCTGGTTTTCGATTCGCTAATAATCTGCATGAGCCAGGAAGTATCACACTGCTTGGAAAGTCCTATTCTCAATCCGGGGTCTCGCAAGGAGAGTCGTGTTTAAAAACCTTAGCGACCCACAAAGACACTGCTGCGCACTTGGTTGATAAGCTTTGCCAGCATTTCATTGGCGACATATCTAAAGAACTCTCAGAGCAAATGGTTGCTGAATATCTGAAAGGCGAGGGAGATTTACTGCCTATCTATCGCTTGTTATTGAACAGCGCTGAGGCGAGTAAACCTAACCCTAATCGTTTTAGACCGCCGAAGGAGTGGCTGTTTGCCGTTCTTCGTAGTGCCGATATTTCTTTAAACGAGAAACAGGCATTCAATGCACTCAACAATTTAGGGCAGCCTCCTTTTAAACCGGGTTCACCTGCAGGCTGGTCGGATCAAGACAGAGACTACAATAGCCCTTCGGCGTTGACTCAACGTATGCAAGTTGCGAATAGGCTTGCGTCTGCTGCAATAAAATCGGCTAAAGCGTCAGGAGTTAAGCCGAAAGCGGTAGTGGATAAAGTGATCGCGGGTTTATATGGCGATGCTATTGATGAACACACCCAAATTGTATTGAACAAAGCCGACAGCGCTGCAATGCAACTTTCCCTGTTGTGGCTAAGTCCGCAGTTTCAATATCGTTAGGAGTGGGTATGAAAAAGTCAGATTGTTCTCAGAATAAAGCGCCACATAGTATTAACCGCCGCCAGTTCATGGGTATTGCGGCGGCTGTTGGCGTCAGTGCGATGCTGCCATTTCCAAGCTTTGCCAAAACAGGTTCAGACAATATCTTCATTTGGGTATCACTGCGTGGCGCGATGGATGGTTTAAATGTTGTAGTGCCGCATGCCGATCCGGATTACTCTAATTTGAGACCCAACATCGGATTAAAACCTGAACAGCTAGTGAAGTTGGATGATTTCTTTGGGCTTCACCCATCCCTAAAGCAATGCCATCAATGGTATGAGAGTAACGAACTCAGCTTTGTACACGCTTGTTCAACCGCTTATCGCGAGCGCTCACATTTTGATGGACAGAAGATATTGGAGAATGGCACTTCCGACCCGTTTAACACCGTAGGGTGGATTAACCGTTTACTCACGTTGAGCTCAGAAAAATACGATGGAATAGCGATTGATTCGGGCTTACCACTCATCATGCAGGGCGAATCGACCGTTGCAAGTTGGTACCCAAACCGCTTAAAAACACGTGATAAACAAACGGAACTGCTGGAAGAGTTGTTTCAAAGTGACCAAATGCTGTCTTCAAACTTTGAAAGTGTCATGAAGATAGATCAACTGGTGGGCGACCAAGGTGTCGGCAAACAGTTTAAATCATTGATGGGTAAAACAGGCGACATATTGTCGGCTGATAACGGACCAAACATCGCAGCGTTAGAACTCGGTGGGTGGGACACTCACGCCAATCAAGGCAACGTAAATGGACGGTTGAGTAATCAGCTTAAAACTTTGGATGTTGGGTTAGCGGCTCTCAAAGCTTCACTAGGTGATCGTTGGCAGAAGACAGTGATCATCGCGGCCAGTGAATTTGGTCGAACAGCAAAAGAAAACGGCACCAAAGGCACCGACCACGGCACTGGCAACGTCATGTTTGTTGCGGGTGGTGCGCTGCCATCGTTGAAAGGAGCGGGTGGTAAGGTTATTACCAATTGGCCGGGCTTGAGCCAAAGCCAGCTATATGAAGGCCGAGACCTTAGTCCAACGACTGATATGCGTTCGGTTATCAAGGGTGTGCTCAACCGACATTTATCGATAGAAGTGAAACAACTCAACGCTATCTTCCCTGATAGTGCCGATATTAGACCGATGAATCTTGTTTAGAGTTTTACCAAGACCCAGTTAGATGCGATTCAGTCGTTTGAATCGCTCTCTATTTGTGACTCGCTTGTTTACGATTTAATCGCCAACAGTGCTCCGAACGTCACTAAGCCAAATCCACATGCTTGATTAAGCCTTTTCTTTGCTCTCAATAGATGCTTTTGCAATGTATTCGAAGTAAACAGCATAGCGACAACGCCAAACCATAAACCGTGAAGAACGATCATGTAAAGCCCATAGCCGAGCGCGACATGCTGGTTTTCTGCATCAGGTGAGATGACTTGGCTGAAGATGCTCAAAAAGAACAACATGGTTTTTGGGTTGAGCACGTTACATAAGAAGCCTTGGGCTAAATAGCGCCAAACACTGGTGCTTTGCATCTTCGATAGGTGCAAGCTTGTTGTCCGCACTCAAGATACCTTTTAGCCCTAGATAAATAAGGTAGGTTGCACCTGCGTATCTAATCATGTCAAACAGCTGCTCATTCTGTGAGATTAAGTAACTGATCCCAAGCATTGAATAACTGATGTGAACACAAATCGCTAAACTCACACCGATTGCAGTCCAAATCCCTGCTTGTCTTCCTTGATTGACACTGTTTTTCAAAACTAAAACGAAATCAGCGCCTGGACTAATAACAATCAATAGTCCCAATACTGCTAGGCTTAACCACTCCATAATGACTCCAACTCTTTATATTTGATGAGCCAGCATTGTATGGTTTTTTATTGCTGCCTATAATCGAAATGAATTCCACCTATCTGTGAGAAAAAATCACACATGAGACATTTGAAAGCATTTCATATTTTCCACGTAGCAGCGCATTCGAGTAGTTACAGTGAAGCGGCGGATAAACTCAATATCACACATGGCGCGGTGAGTAAGCAGATCAAGGTATTGGAAAATCACTTATCCCAAGTTTTGTTCTACAAACAGGGCAGGAATGTGTGTCTCACCAAAGAAGGGGAATTACTCAAAGGTTACACAGAGCAAGCGTTCCAAGCCTTGGAGACTGGAGTCCATAAGCTTAATCAGCTGAATCATCAAGCGTTGGAAGTTTCATGCGAACCCACATTGACCATGCGTTGGTTAATGCCTCGACTCGGTGATTTCTATAACGAATCCGGAATTGATGTTCGATTGTCGACTGCTGGTGGGCCTGTGAACTTGAATGCGACAGGGCTCGATATGGCGATTCGCCGAGATGACTTTAAATTAACCGAGCGTTACGAACAGATACCACTAGTTGAAGAGTGGGTAGGCCCTGTGTGTTCCCCGGGTTATTGGCAGCAGGTAAAAGATAACTTAGATGATGTGAAATTACTGCACAGCAGTACACGGCCTGGTGCTTGGAGTCATTGGGGTGCTATCACTATAGATAAAGTTAATGGTGGAGAGTGGTCAAAAGCTCGAGCGAACCAAACATTTGCACACTTCTACTTTTGCTTTCAGGCGGCTGTCGATGGGTTAGGCATAGCACTTGGGTCTTATCCACTTGTCGCCGACGATCTTGAAAGAGGTAACTTGATCGCGCCGTTTGGCTTCGTACCTTCTGGTCACCAGTACATATTGCTCACGCAAGATAGCAACCATGAAGAGCCAGAAAGCCCGTTTGTTGTTTGGCTGAAGAATGAGTTATCGCAGTGTGTTCCAACTTTATAGGAACGACATCCGACCTAGAAGTGTGCTTGTCTTATGTCAGGCTCTAGTTCGTTGTTGTGGAAATCACTCAATAGGCAAAGACAGCACGCCACCATTGAGTTCGACTTGTTTTAGCCATTCGGTTGGAATTTCGCCATCTTCTTCGTAGAAACACGCCGCTAATACCGCGCCAATTACAATCGCACGCCCGCAGCTGTCACCGCCACATAAGATATTGTCTCGAATGCCTTGTTGATAACTCTGAGCACCTGCAATGATGCGAATCAGCAAGGGGAACGCAGCGCTCAATTCGCAATGCAATCCAAACTTCTTCGCGGCATCTGTAATCGAAAGCTCAGGATCAGCCAGTGCTTCGTCGATTTGATCGTGTATGAACTTGCTACAGGTTTGTCGCACCATTTCTACCGATTGCAGTGGCGAGTTGCCTTGAATTGCCGCTTGAATCAGTAGGGTGATGGCTTGTGCCCATTCCACGGCTTTGTCGTTGTTGTTGGTCACTCGTACCGCACTCTCTACCATTGCCGGTAAGGTGTGAGAGGTGTAAGTACACGCCACTAAAGGAATGATCTTTGAGACTGCGGGGAGCTGTGTATCATCCGCGCCACAGGCTGTAATCGGGGCATTTGCCAATTCTAATTGATGGATGTTCAGCAAGCTCATACGAGTCGCTTTATCAATGTAACCTTGCCAACTGCCACCAAAATCAAACCAGAAACGGAAGTGCTTAATGTAACTCGCTTCGTCGTAGTGTTGATTATCGGCTAGGCTATCGACCATCGCCAATAACTGAGCACCGTATTGTGATTGGTCGCCAGCGGTTTTACCTTGGTGGGCGAAGTAGCCTTTGTCTTGATAATCGAACTGGTTTGGTGAGCGAAATTCTGGTTCAAAACCCGCCACGTGCAAGATCCTCTCTTGGTCATATAGCCAGTGCAGCCCCATTGAAGCAGCGTCTCCAACCAATGCGCCAACAACGGCGTAAAAAGCTCTTTCTTTATGATTGTCCATGCTGAGTGAAGTCCTTGAGAAGATCCAATGGAATTTGATACTTCAAGTATAGTGACTAAATGATGGGTTTGCTGTGTTTCAGTAGAGAGTTTTCAAGCAATTAATCCTGATTGGTCAATGAGTTAAACCAATCAGGGTAAGTGGATGAATATTATGACTTAGGTGGCTATGTTGACATCTAACAGACGCTTGAATACACGTCTAAATAAACAATGACACTAGCGGTTAAGGTAAACACTCGAGCGTTGTTCAATGACTTTGAAAATACGTGAAAGGGTGAAACATAACGCGAAGTAAACCGCACCAACAATCAGCCAGATCTCGAAGATCAAACCGGAAGAGTTCGCCATTTCAGTGCCAACAAATGTCATCTCTTGAATCGAAATCAGGGATACAATCGAGGTATCTTTTACTAGAGAAATTGCCTGACCTGCTAAAGGCGGTGTGATGGCCGTTAATACTTGCGGGCCAACCACAAATCGATACTTAGACAACGCCGATAAGCCGAGTGAATCGGCCGCTTCCCATTGCCCTTTAGGAATACTTTCTAAGCCAGCTCGAATCACTTCTGCGATGTAAGCCGAAGAGAGCAAACCAATACAGATAACACCAGACGCCAAGTTTTCCCAAAGGTTAGCAGGACCAAACAGAAAGGCTTGAACAGCGTTAATCTCGCCGTTGTGTTCACGTAAGATACTTTCTAAACCAAGTAATGGAATCAGTTGGTTAGAAACGAAGAAATAGAATATGAAGACAAAAACCAGTGGTGGAATATTTCGAACCAGCTGGATAAAAATCAGTGCAGGGGTACGAAAGAAAGCAATTTTAGAGTGCCTTGCAACGCCAAGTAATGTGCCAAAAGAGAGAGCTAACACCATGCTCCAAACACTCAAGCGTAGTGTCGCGATCAAGCCTTGGAAAAAGTAAGGGGTATTGCCTTGAGAAGGCGGAATGAAAATCAGGGTAAACGCATCTTCCCAGCGCCACTGGTAGTTAATACCAACAGCGGAACGATAATAAAGCCAGCCTGTAAACACACAAATGACAGCGAGTAACACGCCATCTAAAAGGTTAAGGCGTTGATACCAAGGCTTCATATGAACGTTGGGCTTAGGTGTTGTTAATGCGCTAGTACTACTCACGTCATTCCTGTTTAAACGATAATAATTGATGTGTTGTGAGAGGTGGCTATGAGGTTATAGCTATCTCGTTGTTTTAAACAAGGCAGCGCAAACAATGCACTGCCTTGATTCACTAGCAACAGTTCTGATTACTGACCTTGAGCAATCTGGTCTTGCCAATCTAGAGTTGAGAACCAGTACTCGTAGCGCTCTTTCAACCAACCGTCTTCAGTACGTGCTTTGATCCACTCGTTGAAGAATTCTGCCTTGTCAGTTTCACCTAGGCGAACTGCAAATGCTTCATTACCTTTGGATAGACGCTCTTCAAATGGAATAAATAGCGTGTCTGCGTTTTTGATCGCTTCGTGTTCTGGTTTCGGGCTAGACGCGATAACCGCGTGCGCGTTGCCGTTTAACACTTCTTGGAATGCTTGAGCATCGTCATCGAACTGTAGAACTTTTGCTTTAGGGAAGGTTTCACGAGCCACTTGAACTGTGAACGCACCACGACGAGCAGCAATTTTCACGCGACGAGAATCAAAATCAGAGATCTGAGTAAAACCTTCCGCTAGCTCTTTATTAGCAGCCAGTTGAACACCAGAGTGCGAGTAAGGTTCAGTGAACAGTACGCTTTTAGCTCGCGCTTCAGTAATAGACATACCGCCGATGATCACATCAAACTTCTTCGATAATAGAGAAGGGATAATGCCGTCCCATGCCGTAGGTACAAATTCGACTTTCCAACCTGAATCTTCGGCAAGGCGTTTCGCCACGTCGATTTCAAAGCCAACGAGATCGCCTTGTTTGTTACGCATCGCCCAAGGAACAAATGTCGACATACCAACGCGCAGTGAGCCACGTTCGTTGATTTTATCGAGGTTAGGCGTTTCAGAAGCAAGTGCAGGCAAACTTACGGCAAGCGCAAGTAGGGCTGTAATCGCGGTTTTAAATAGCTTCATGCTGATAAATCCTTATTGTGTTCGCCAGTTAGCTCCGAGCTTATGCTCAAGCCAAGCAGCAACGGCAGAAAGTGAAAGTGTAAGAGCAAGATAAATGATCGCCACAGAGAACCAAATCTCGAATGGCATCGCGGTTTCAGAAACAATGTTTCTGGCTTCGGTTGTCAGGTCGAAAATAGCCATGACACTCACAATCGAAGAGTTTTTAATTAGAGAGATCACTTCATTGGTCAAAGGTGGCAAGGTGCGTTGCACCACCTGAGGAAGAATCACATCCCAGTAAGTATAGGTCTTTGATAATCCCAAGGATTGAGCTGCTTCAAATTGTCCTCTCGCAATACCATTTAAACCGGCACGGAATATCTCGGCGGTGTAAGCACCTTGGAAAAGTGCCAAGGCTAAAACGGCAGTGCTAAAGCGATCCAGCCCTAATACGGGGCCAAATACAAAATAGAGCAAATAAATTTGTACTAATAACGGCGTATTACGAATCAACTCAACATAGCTGGTGGCTAGGGTACGTCCAACCACAGAATTTGAGTTTCTCAATAGCGCTGTCGTTAAACCAATAATCAGCGTCGCGACCAAAGAAATCAGAGAAATATTGATGGTAACCAGTAGCCCTTCAACTAATTCAGCAGGCCACCATTCGCCATCTTCATAGAAAGCAATATAGTCTGGCACGCGCTCCCATTGCCAGCTGTATCCCATGGTTTGTGCACCAGAATCGAGAATCCAAACAACAGCAGCCACCAGTACAACAATCTGTACCAAAGCGGATAGGGCGGGTTTAATAATTCGAATCAACATCAATAAGTCAGGATCTGATTTAGGAACGCTTGAGTACGTTCATGTTGAGGGTTTTCAAAGAGCGCTTGTGGGGTATTCGATTCCACAATTTGTCCTTCATCCATGAAGATAACGCGGTCGGCCACTTGTTTTGCAAAGCCCATTTCGTGGGTGACACACACCATGGTGATGCCTTCGCTCGCCAGTTCAACCATCACATCGAGTACTTCGTTGATCATCTCCGGATCAAGCGCTGAAGTGGGTTCATCGAACAAGAGTAATTCCGGCTTCATACACAGAGAACGGGCGATAGCCACACGTTGTTGCTGGCCGCCAGAAAGTTGCACTGGGTATTTGTTGGCTTGTTCTGCAATGTGCACACGCTCGAGATAGTGCATTGCTATCTTTTCGGCTTCTTGTTTGCTTTTTTTAAGCGTACAAATTGGAGAAAGAGTAAGGTTCTCAAGCACGGTAAGATGGGGGAATAAATGAAAGTGCTGAAACACCATTCCGACTTGGCCCGGTGTGTTGAACTTACTCGGGAGTACTTGTTCTAGCACGGAAAGTTCGCCACTTTCGAAAGGTTCTAGCTGATTGATACAACGGATCAAGGTTGATTTACCCGAACCAGACGGCCCGCAAATCACCACTATCTCTCCTTGTTCAATATTTAAATCGATACCCTTTAGGGCATGAAAATCACCATACCACTTGTTAAGTGACTTAAACTTAACCATTTCCTTGAGATTGTTCAAATCGTTGTTCATACCTAGTAAAGAGACAGGTTTACCTTAACAATATAGAAATATGATTGCACATAAAATTAAGGACTTATGAGAATTTAATAGCATCTTGTAGGGCAAATTAAAAAGCAGCGCTCAAAATGAACACTGCTTCTGTTGTACGAAAGAAAAAAGTAATGGGTTCAGTCAGATGTGAAAATTCATCGTTGTATGACCACTATCTTTACTTTCTCTCTATTTTCCCGATTC
Source organism: Vibrio sp. 10N.222.49.C9 (assembly GCF_041474985.1). Classification (NCBI taxonomy): domain Bacteria; kingdom Pseudomonadati; phylum Pseudomonadota; class Gammaproteobacteria; order Vibrionales; family Vibrionaceae; genus Vibrio; species Vibrio sp. 10N.222.49.C9. The sequence goes on from NZ_JBFRVD010000021.1 coordinate 25,921, forward strand.
TTAGTGAATCGCAGACTCTAGAATCTCACGTGTTTTCTCTGGCGTGATTGCTTGATTCTCACCAAGTTGTAGGTAGCCGTGTGATTCAAGTTGAGCGACAACATTGTCAATCGCCGTTGCTTTGTTTGTTTCGTAGCCGTCAAACATGGTTGCTACGTCTAGGCTGTGGTAGAACGCTTCGATTGCAGCGATTGTGCGTTCTGCTAAATCAGCACCCGCTTCTAGGCCAAATACGTTACGACCCATTTGCTCTAGCTTGCCACGTTTTGCTTCGATTTGGTTACGAAGTAGTGAAGGTTGAACAATCGCAAGCGAACGTGCGTGGTCTACGTGCCATAGTGCTGTGAATTCGTGGCCAATCATGTGAGTTGCCCAATCTTGAGGAACACCCGTACCAATTAGGCCGTTAAGCGCTTGGTTTGCTGTCCACATTAGGTTTGCACGCCATGCGTCGTTGTCACGCTCGTCGTATTGCTTACCCAGTACAAGTAGGTTCTTAAGCAGTGTTTCCGCGTAACCGTCTTGAACCATCGCGTCTGTTGGCATCGTGATGTATTGCTCACACACGTGTACCCACGCATCAACTAAACCGTTGATCAATTGGCGCTCAGGTAGAGACTTCATTACATCTGGGTCCATAACCGCAAACTTAGGCTGTACTGCAGGGTTAAGGAAAGCAAGCTTCTCTTGAGTCGCTTTACGCGTGATTACCGCACCCATGTTAGATTCAGAACCTGTCGCAGGAAGTGTCAGTACCGCACCGATTGGCGTCGCTTCAGTTACTTGGTGTTTGCCCGTTAGGATGTCCCAACCGTCGCCGTCATATTTAGCCGCTGCAGCAACGTACTTAGAGCCGTCGATTACTGAACCACCGCCAACAGCGATAATGAATTCTACGTTTTCTTCTTTAACAAGAGCGACTGCTTTGTCTAGCGTCTCTTTGGTAGGGTTTGCTTCAACGCCAGAGAACTCAATCCAAGAGTGATCTTTTAAAGCTTCTACAACTTGGTCGTATACACCGTTGCTCTTGATTGAACCGCCACCATAGATGACCAGTACTTTCTTCGAAGTATCAACAGCTTGGCTGATAGCGTTGATTTGGCCTTGACCGAAATGGATAATAGTAGGGTTAACGTAAGTAAATTGCATCAGAGATTCCTTGTGTAAAGCGAAATTTGTTATTTTGGTTTATTGCTCAATTTCTATATTTGCATATTAGTACAGTAATCTAGGTCAATGAAGAGCTGTTCCTCCAAATAAATTGCCTATTTCTACAAACTTGATATTCTTCCTCTGCTTTAGCTTACTTACTCTTAGCACTTAGAATGGAAAGTCGCCACTTATGAAAACACTCGCTCAGTTATTACAGTCTTATGTTGAACACAAAGGTTGGGATGACCTTGAAGGGATCAGAGAAACTGAAATTAGCGGTGTGTGGTTGTATCGAAGCAGTGGCGGGAATCAGCGTCAGCCATTTACTTACCAGTCTGGCATTATCATGCTCGGACAGGGCAAAAAGAACATCTACATTGGTGAAAGGCCAGTGACTTACGCTGCAGGTGATTATCTTGTGGTGGGTGTGCCAATGCCGTTAGAGTGCGAAGCCTTGCCTGTTAATGGCGAACCATTGCTTGGTTTGTCGATAAGCATTGATTCTCAACGTTTGCATAGCTTAGTCAAAAAGCTCGAAGACCAAGGCTTTCTAGAGAGCTACTGCAACAAGCATAAACAGAACTCGAGTGGCTTAGAATCGACGCCGATGGAAGAGCAAATGCTAGAGAGCTTTACCCGGTTGGTGAAAACGCTGCATTGCGACATTGAAGCCAATATATTGGGCGATGCGATGGTGACAGAGATTGTCTACCGCGCATTAACCGGTTCAGAAGGGCGTGTGCTGTTTGATTTAGCTCATCATGATGGCCATTACGCACGTGTCGCTAAAGCGCTGTCTAAAGTGCATGAAGAATACGACCAAACCATCACTGTTCAATCGCTGGCTGACGAAGCCAACATGAGCGTGTCTGCCTTCCACTATGCATTCCGTAATGTCACTTTTGAATCACCACTGCAATATTTGAAGAAGGTTAGGCTCAACAAAGCGAAAGAGCTGATTCAACTAGAAGGCCTTCGTATTAGTGATGCTGCACGTCGAGTCGGTTATTCTAGCCCATCCCAATTCAGTCGCGAATTTAAGCGCCACTTCAATACTACTCCAAGAGCGGTTTAGTTCTTCTTTCAACGAAACTATGTGTTGAGAGCTATAATGCCAAAAGCTATGGTGACGATTGCTCATATTTGTTGAATTATATGAGTAAATGTATCTAATCATAGGCATTGTCAGATTGTAGGTATTTGATTCTCGAATATATTATTAACGTACTTATATAAAATAAGCTCTCGAAAATAATTAATTAAATAGCCTAAGAGTTTATGCACAGGTATAGGGGAGAAACTCACTAACTTAGCTATTAACGAAGTTTTAGTGTGAACAACCTATCAAATATTATCTAAAATTCTGGAATTACTCACCGTACTATCAGAGAGAGTATTCAGGATTATTGAATAGACTTAAAATTAAAGATAATTTAGCAGTTGATAAAGCCTAGTACGACGGATAATTAGTCGTTTGATGACTAATTATTCTGTAACTTGCTGATTTATAGTCAACTGAGAGTCTGATGGATATCACGTTTACCCTAAAATAATTCACTTAACATGGCGCTACTTTAATCATTCTTTCAAATACGATTGTTAAATATAAATACGTATACCTATTTTATTAAAAGGATAATACCGATGAGTAGCGATATCATTAAAATTTCAAGAAACACTGAAAACGCACCAATTAATTCTGTATCTACACAAACGGTCGCTTTTTCTCATTATAATAACTTTTCTGCTCAACTTCCGATTGACCCTAAAACGGGTGAAATAGTCATCGGTGATATTAAAGATCAAGCAGCACAATGTTTGAATAATATTAAAGCGATTGTTGAAAGCATCGACCATGTTATGGATGATGTCGTGAAGATTCATGTTTTCGTTAAGAATATTTCTGATATCGATGCTATTGATGAAGTTTACAAAAGCTTCTTCCACAACAGTCTGCCAACACGCACTGTCGTGGGTGTCGCTGCACTGACAAACAGCGATGCGCTGGTTCAAATGGATGCTCTCATTTCTAACGGTGAAGGCACTAAACCACAAGCACCTTGCGCTCTAATTAAGGTATCAAGAAATACGGATAATGCACCTCAAAGTACTGTGTCCACGCAGACTGCTGCCTTTTCTCACTACAACAATCTTTCAGCTCAGTTGCCTATAGATGTAGCCACAGGTGAGTTGGTTGATGGTGGTATCGAAGCGCAAACAGCACAATGTCTATCAAACATCAAAGCTATTCTAGAAAGTATCGGTCATGTCATGAATGATGTGGTTAAAACGACTATCTACCTAAAAAATATCGCAGATGCGGAAGTGGTAAATGAAGTATGTGCTAAATTCTTCCCAAGCTACGTTCCTGCTCGTACTGTTGTTAACGCAGCTGAATTACCAATGGGTGCTTTAATTCAAATTGATACATCCATTTCACATGGCGACGGTACACCGCCGCAATTACCAGAAGACACTCGCTTACTGGTTATTGAAACCAATAATACTGTTTCTGCACCATTCATGCCTTATTCGCATACTGTTGCTTTCTCTCACTACAATCATATTTCAGCCCAATTACCTTTAGATCCGAAAACAAATGAAATCGTTGCTGGCGGGGTAAAAGAACAAGCGGAACAATGTTTAAACAATATTAAGGCGATAATTGAAAGCGTTGACCATAGCATGGACGATACGGTGAAAATTAATATTCAACTTAAGGATATTTCAGATATTGATGTGGTAAACGAAGTCTACACCACATTCTTTAATGCTGAGCTGCCTGCAAGAACGGTAGTAGGGGTTTCAGAAATCCCAATGAATGCTTTAGTACAAATTGATGCTGTCGTTTCTAACTGTGAAGGGACACCTCCACAAGGCGTTGTTGCATAAATCAATTGAACCCTTCTCGATAATATCGATCAGATCTCGGTTTAGCTTCCAAATAGGGAGCAAACTCAACAGGCCGAGATCTGATCCGTTCACTTCATTACTCAAGTCCATCGAAGCGACACACCTAAGCTTATCCCGTAAACATGGTATTTATAAGGTTGAAGTGTTTTAATATGAAAAACAGACGCTTAACGTAATAAAGAAAACCAGTTTATGCAATTTCGAGCCATTTTACTGCTATGCCTTACCCTAATAGGGTGTTCGTCCAATCAAGAGTTGGTACCCGACCCAACAACCATCACGCTATTTTATGGTGATACATCCATCGCCGCAGGTGTTTTAGAGGATAAAACATTCAACTCAGTCCTTGCCGATAGGGTTGAAAGCGTTACGTTTTCGGGCTCAATATCAAAGAAAGACTCTGGCTATTTTGTCGATATGTTAGTGATTCGAGAAACAAAAGAGCCACGTTCAACACGACAGCTTAACACCTCGCTTCTAATGAAACCGGGAGAGTTAGTAGATGTTGGCGGCGTGAATAACGATGTGTTCAGGGTAATCCTCGAGTAACAAAAATAAAGTGTTCAATTAATCTGATTTTTTGCTTTACCTCAACCTAACTTCAAGTCTTAAGCTTCTCTTACTGATTAAGAAGGAGCTTATTATGCAAAATAACTACATAAAAGAACTCGCCGTTAAAACTTACCAAGAAGACCTTCAAAAAGAGTACGTTAGATCTAAAGCTCAGCCATTCCACGCCCCAAGTTTTATCGGTGGGGTGCTGTTGTCAGTTGTGCTGGTAGGACTGTTTTAATTTATGCAGAATTTCTGATCCATTGCCAACTCTCAACATATCTATTTGCTGCACTTTAATGGCTACGGCACAATCTCTTAGGTTGAATTGTGACGCTAATGTCGAGAGGAAGTGAAGTATGGCAAGTCCAAGAGTATTAAAGTCACAGATTACTGATATTACCTGTGGCGAGAATGTCACTATCATCGAGCCAAGTAACGTTTATGGCTGTGAGCTTAAAGATGATGTGTTCGTTGGCCCCTTTGTTGAGATTCAAAAGAACACCGTGATAGGTGCGAGAAGCAAGATTCAATCTCACACCTTTATCTGTGAGTATGTGACCATTGGAAGTGACTGCTTTGTTGGTCACGGAGTCATGTTTGCCAACGACTTATTCAAAGAGGGCAAGCCAGACCCTAATCCTGAAAGTTGGGGGCGTACCTTGATAGCTGACAACGTCACGATCGGTTCTAACGCTACGGTTCTGTCTGTCAGCATTTGCGAAGGTGCAGTAATCGGCGCGGGCAGTGTGGTAACGAAAGACATCACCGAAAAAGGTATCTACGCAGGTAACCCAGCCAAGAAATTGAGAGGTTTACCGTAACCGTATTAATAAGCCGTGGTTCATGAATCATAAGGTGCGGCTTTTTAGGGAAACATTAGAGTATTTGTCATGGATGTATTTTTACACTTACTTCAACCGAATGACGCGAGTGCGCTTTTGGATTTTGAGGTCGAAAATCGAGAGTGGTTTGAGCAATTTATTCCAGTTAGGGGTGATAGCTTCTATTCAAATGCAGGTGTGACCGAGCAAATCACCAGCTTTCTAACTGAATACGAGAATGGTGAGATGATTCCTATGTTGATCAAAGATGCCAATGGCACTGTCTGTGGAAGAATCAACATCCGCGATATCGACCAGATCGCCCATAGTGGAGAGCTAGGGTATCGAGTAGGTCGTTCCTTTGCTTCAAAAGGCATTGCGTCTAACGCAGTAAAGCAGTTTCTACTCTATTTGGAGGAACAGACCAACCTTAAATATGTTGATGCCTATGCGTTAGTGGGCAATATCGGTTCCAACAAAATCTTATCCAATACCGGTTTTGAATTGGTCGAGTATGTTGAGAGCTACGCGGTGTTTAAAGGAGAACATCAAGATGCTAATTTTTATCGTAAGGTTTTAGCTGACTAGGTGACTATCAGTGCCTTATACATTAGAAGCTGGCAGCGTCCTTCTAGCCAGCTTCGAGTCTTTTTATTTAAAGGTTTAAGGTTACTTCTAGGTTTGGCCACTTCTAGATTTACGGTTACTTCTGAGGTTTGTTATGTTCGATTACGCTAATCGCGATAGCCAAAAACAGGATATCTTTCACTAGGAAGAAGTTAGTGACTAAGATGCCATCCGATACTTTCCAAGCGTTTGGCGTTGTAACCAGGAAGCTAAGTGTCACAACAAAGATAGCCGATGCAGCAATGCCTGAGTAGAAAGCTACTGTCGGCTTCTTAAATCCAACGATCAATCCAATCGCGACGATGATCTCCGCGCCACCCACCATGTTAGACACAGCTTGTACTGAGAACAGATTGTAAAGCCAGTTCATTGCAGGATGATTCGCGATTAGCGGTTCAATGAGCATCGCTTCAGTTGGCGTAAACTTATAAATTCCAATCCAAGCGAGCACTAATGCTACTCCAACCACGCCTAGGTTATATCCCACATTACTCTGTTTTAAATCATAGGTTTGAACATGCATAAAAGTACTCCATTTAATAAAATCCTTGAATATGACCGCAAGAGTTCAGATTAAATTTCGCATTGAGAATAATAATTAATATATTTATCTAGAGACTTATTGTCTCGATATGAACTTAAATACTGGTGATGTTGAGAACCGAAGCAATGTGTAGGCGATAGTGCTGTTCAAAAGGTACAGCGAGCCTTCCAATTTTTGTTTTCAATATTCACGATTTGGATTAGATTACGTTGACGTAAACCCCTAATTATAAGAAGAGAATCGCTCGTGAAAATCCATAGAATTAACCCGACCAAACGTTGGTCAGATGTAACTGTATTTAATGGCATCGCAAGTTTTGTTGAGGTACCAGAGACTGATACAACGGCAGGAATTAAGAGTCAGGTTCAGCAAATTTTTGATCAAGCTGAAGAAATGATGAGCTTGGTCGACAGTGACAAATCTCGCGTATTGTCGGTAACTATTTACCTAACAGATTTTGCCAATTTTGACGCGTTAAATGAAGTGTGGGAATCGTGGTTCCCTGAAGGCTGTGCGCCAAGCCGTGCATGTGTGAAAGCAGAACTTGCTAACCCTGAGCTATTGGTTGAGATGTCGTTTATGGTTGCTGCAGGTGAAAAATTCCAGTAATTGAAGATACTGATACCAACAACCTTATAGAACGTTATAAATACAAAAAAGCCACTCAGGTGAATCACTTGAGTGGCTTTTTAATTTTATACGCTCCCCGAAACTAAATCGGGTCAGGCATTAAACGAGACCTTGATCTCTGGCCATCTGTTTCGCGATTTTCGGTGCGTGCCATAGACACGGCAACAAGATGAACGATACAGGAACCGCAGTGATCACAATGAACGACTGTAGAGCGGAGATGCCGCCTGAACCCATTGAGATAAGTGCGATCGCTACCGCACCCATGATGATACCCCAGAAAGTACGTACCGCTGCGTTTGGCTCTGTCGTACCCGTCATTACCACACTGATGGTGTAAGTCATTGAGTCACCTGTTGTCACGATGAACGTGGTCGTCAGGATCAGGAACAGAATTGCAATCAGAGTTGGGAACGGCAGTTGCGCGGTAATTGCTAGAAGAACCGCCGGAAGGTTGAAGCCTTCGAACGCACTAGAAATCACACCTGGGTTCTCTAATTCAAACGCTAGACCACTACCACCAACGATGCTGAACCAGAAACACGTTACAAGCGGCGCAACGATGCTAATAGAAACGATCATTTGGCGAATAGTACGGCCACGTGAGATACGAGCAATGAAGATCGCCATCATTGGGCCATAACCTAAGAACCAACCCCAGAAGAACACAGTCCAGCCACCTAGCCATGCTGTATCTTGGCGGTATAGCGCCATTGGGATGAAGTTATCAACCATTTCGCCCATACCTTGCAGGTAGCCATCAACGATGAAGCTCGTTGGGCCAACAAGAAGGATGTAGCCGATTAGACACACAGACAAGATGATGTTGTAACGGCTTACCAGTTGGATACCTTTGTTCACGCCGCTCAAAGCAGAAAGCGTGTACATTGCGATAGCAAAGATAATAACAACACTTTGAGTTGCAAAGCTGTCTGAAATGCCAAACAGTTCGCTCAGTGCGTAGCTGATTTGTAGGCCAAGGAAGCCGATAGGGCCGATAGTACCTGCGGCTACAGCCACGATGCTGCATGCGTCGACAACGTTACCAACCCAACTGTTGATCGCTTTGTCGCCAAGTACTGGGTAAAGCAGAGTGCGAGGCTTAAGAGGAAGGCCTTTGTCGTAATGCAAGTGCATTAACACGATGGAAGACAAACCACCTAAGATTGCCCATGCAAGGAAACCCCAGTGCATGAAAGATTGTGATAGAGCATTGAACGCCATCGCTTGAGGATCTGCGTTGCCATACAGTGGCGGAGCTGAAACAAAGTGAGCGATAGGCTCTGCGGCTGCCCAGAACACACCACCGCCGGCTAGCAGCGTACATAGGACGATAGACATCCATTTAAAGGTGGTCATTTCAGGTAGGGCAAGCGTTCCTAAGCGAACGTGGCCGGTGCGACCTAGTGCAAGCACTAAACCGATAATGAAGTTGAGAAGTAGTAGGACTTGCCAGAAAGCACCGAACCACTTAGTTGAATAACTAAAGCCGATGTTTACAAGTTCGGACAACACGGAGGTGTTGGTGAAGGCTAGGATGACAAAGAGGGTTAAAAAACTGCCACTAAGCCAAAAGACTGGGTTTCCGAGTTCCAGTTTTTCACCCAAAGATTGAGCTTTATTGAAATCGATAGAAGTAGATTCTGCGTTGATGTTTTCGTTGGCGACTTGCGTCAAGTTGGACATTATTTCTTCGCTATATTTGGCTCTTTCGAGCCTATGTATTTCTCCCACACTTGCATTGGAAATGTGAGGTTCGTCAAAAAAATCCGCGATACTACCACAATTGTTAAGAAAAAGTGGGCAAATTTAGAAAAGAAATCAGTTCTACGGCGAAATCAATCCCTTTTGGTTAGTTTTAAAACGAAATTTCAGAACGAACAAATAAAGCAGATATGAATAGAGTTTTGTAATTAAGGATACGAATTAGGCGATATTTTTTAGCGTACCGAAATAAATTTAATATTAGTTGTTCGTGCAAAATAAGTGTCGACTCATTGCATGCTATAAACAAATTAATGCGAGTCATTTTATAAATATCGAATATTTTAGGTGTTAAATTGGCACTGTTACCTACAGTTGTTTTGCGAAGAGATTTAAGTGATGAGAAATATGACACTTAAATTAAGCATCTTGAAACAATAACTTAAGGGACAGCTAACATGCACCTAAACCAAGGAAGAGTGGCCAAGAAGGTTTTTACACTCAGTACTCTCACCGCGTCATGCTTAATGGCGTTCAACAGCTACGCGGCTGTGGATTGTTCAACGTTAGAAGCGTGGGATTCCGCCACGGTGTACACCGGTGGTGATCAGGTTTCACATGACGGCAGCGCGTACTCAGCGAATTACTGGAATCAAAATAACAACCCGAGCCAATTTGAGGGTGACTATGCACAATGGAAAAAGATTGATGTGTGTAGTGGTGGCGGAGGTGGCGGTACGCCAAATGAAGTACCAACGGCTTCATTAACGGCACCCTCTGCTTCTGACGTGATTACTGAAGGCGATAATGTTGTATTGAGTGCAACAGCACTAGATTCTGATGGCAGTGTGGCTTCGGTTGAGTTCTTTGTTGATGGCGCATCTGTTGCGGTAGTCACAGCGGCACCTTTCGAAGCGACTTGGGCTGCAACGTCGGGTAATCATCAGGTTTCTGTTGTTGCAACGGATAATGAAGGCGCAGCAAGTGTTGCAAGTGCGGTTTCTGTTTCTGTTGATTCAGCACAACCAGGGAATGAAGCACCGACAGTTTCAGTTGCACTTTCAGTGACATCTGTTGATGTTGGTGGTGTAGTCACACTGACAGCAACGGCAGCAGATAGCGATGGCACGGTTGATAAGGTTGATTTCTACGTAGCGGGTGCTCTTGTGGGCACTGCTGCAACGAGCCCTTACACGTTAGATTACACAACAACTCAAGCGGGTTCTTTAGCGGTTTACGCGAAAGCAACAGACGACCAAGGTGCGACTGCAGGTTCTGCGTTGGCATCTTTGACCGTGAACGGCGCTCCAACAGTGAGCACATGTCGCCCTGATGGCTTATATCAAACTCAAGGTGTCGATGTTCCTTACTGTACAATTTACGATGATGAAGGCCGTGAGAAAATGGGCGCAGACCATCCCCGTCGTGTCATTGGTTACTTCACAAGTTGGCGTGCAGGGGATGACCCACAAGCTGCTTACCTAGTAAATGATATTCCTTGGGAACAACTCACACACATTAACTACGCTTTCGTGAGCATCGGTTCAGATGGCAAAGTAAACGTCGGTGATGTAAACGATCCAAATAACGCAGCGGTTGGTAAAGAGTGGCCGGGTGTGGAAGTTGATCCGGCATTAGGCTTCAAAGGTCACTTCGGTGCATTAGCGACAGCGAAGAAAAAACACGGCGTGAAAACGTTAATCTCAATCGGTGGTTGGGCTGAAACAGGTGGTCACTTCGCGACTGATGGCAGCCGCGTGGCTGATGGTGGTTTCTACACCATGACGACCAATGCTGATGGTTCTATCAACCATCAAGGTATCGAAACATTCGCGACTTCAGCGGTCGAAATGCTGCGTAAGTACCAGTTCGATGGTCTAGATATCGATTACGAATACCCAACTTCTATGGCTGGCGCAGGTAACCCATACGACAAAGACTTCATGGAGCCGCGTCGTCAATACCTGTGGGCGTCGTACCAAGTGTTGATGAAAGTGCTACGTGAGAAGCTCGATGCGGCGTCTGCGCAAGATGGCAATCACTACATGTTAACGATCGCAGCGCCTTCTTCTGGTTACCTATTACGCGGTATGGAAACATTCGATGTAACCAAGTACCTCGATTACGTAAACATCATGTCTTACGACCTTCACGGTGCGTGGAACGATCACGTAGGTCATAACGCAGCCTTGTTTGATACGGGTAAAGATTCAGAGCTAGCGCAGTGGAACGTATACGACACGGCGGCTTACGGTGGTATTGGTTATCTGAACACGGATTGGGCTTACCATTACTTCCGTGGTTCTATGCCAGCAGGCCGTATTAACATCGGTGTGCCTTACTACACTCGTGGTTGGCAAGGCGTAACGGGTGGTGAGAATGGTCTTTGGGGCCGAGCAGCACTGCCAAACCAATCTGAATGTTCAGCGGGTACGGGTGAAGGCGAGAAAAACAACTGTGGCCATGGCGCTATTGGTATCGACAACATGTGGCACGATACCGATCCAAAAGGTAACGAAATGGGCGCGGGTTCTAACCCTATGTGGCACGCGAAGAACCTAGAGAAGGGTATTTGGGGCTCTTACGCTGAAGCTTACAAGCTTGATCCTGTGAATGATCCTTCAGATGTTCTAACGGGCACTTACACGAGAAACTACGACAGTGTGGCGGTTGCCCCTTGGTTGTGGAACGCAGAGAAGGGCGTATTCCTTTCAACAGAAGATAAACAGTCTATCGACGTGAAAGCGGACTACGTTATCGACAAAGAGATCGGCGGCATTATGTTCTGGGAACTAGCAGGGGATTATAACTGTTATGTTCTCGATGCGAATGGCAACCGAAGCTCTATCGATACGACTGAGCAAGCGTGTAACAGCGGTAACGGTGAGTTCCACATGGGTAACACCATGACGAAAGCTATCTACGATAAGTTTAAGTCTGCAACACCATATGGAAACAAAGTAGCGACGGGTGCTATTCCAACAGAAGCGCTAGATATCGCGGTATCGGTTGGTGGCTTCAAAGTCGGTGACCAAAACTACCCAATCAACCCTAAGATCACGTTCACGAACAACACAGGGCAAGCTCTTCCGGGTGGAACTGAGTTCCAATTCGATATCCCAGTATCTGCACCTGATAACGCGAAAGATCAATCGGGTGGTGGTTTGACCGTGATTGCTTCAGGTCATACTCGCGCGGATAACATCGGTGGACTAGATGGAACCATGCACCGAGTGGCGTTTACGTTGCCGACATGGGAAGAGCTTCCTGCTGGCGGTGTGTATGAGTTAGACATGGTGTATTACTTGCCAATTTCTGGCCCTGCTAACTACGCGGTGAATGTCGGTGGCGTTGATTACGCGTTTAGCTTCGAGCAGCCAGATCTACCATTAGGTGATATCAGTTCAGGTGGCGGTAACCCTGGCGATGGTGGCACCAATCCAGGTACATGTGATACGGCAGGTTTAGCGGTTTACCCAGACTTACCTCAGAAAGATTGGGCAGGTAACCCAAGCCATGCAAACACAGGAGACCAAGTGGTTCACAACGGTAGTGTTTACCAAGCAAACTGGTGGACAAGTTCTGAACCGGGTAGCGATGGTAGCTGGACTCAAGTTTGTTCTTAATTTAATGCTAAGCAAACTATTTATAGACAATAGAGTGTAGTAATAGGTAATAAACACAAATGCTTTTAAGTCTATTTATCAGGAATTAGTATCAATTAAGTAATCAATCTAGACGTAAAATCAAAAAGCCGAACTGAATCCAGTTCGGCGTTTTTGTTATAAGTCACAGATTACGTATAGAAACCCTTAAAAATATCGACACTCGTTCAGTAAAAAATAAAAACATGATATAAAACAGTCTGTATATAAGAGAAGTCACAGCGTTACCTGAAATTATAAATCTACGGGGTAATCTTGAAAGTCAGACGTAAATACATTCTTAATTTTTCAATTGCGCTCGCCGTCGTGTCGATGATTCTTTCTGCCTTTCAATTTAATCGAACTGAAAGGTCATTGTTGGAATCTAACCAACTGTTTTTTCGTACGATTGTGAACGCGAGTTACGATATTGTCGACACCACAGTTAATGAGGCGATAAAGACATATCTTAAAGGAATTACGGATACCGTTGCGTCTCATGTATGGCATACCACGCCAGAACAAGAAGTTGAACAGGTAAGCCAAATTGCCCGTGAATTGCATATTGGACAATCGGGTTATATCTATTTGATGTCACCCCAAGGCGTCCATCTCTACCATCCATTCTTGCAAGGTCAGAAGCGTGGGCATCTTACTCATATCCAAAAACAGCTCACTATTGACTCTGGCATGATCGAGTACTTTCACGCTAACCCTCATGAGATAAGCCGCAGAGCCAAAGTCGCTTATTCGATGAGGCTACCGAGTGGTAATACTTTGGTTGCGACGACCTATAAAGAAGAATTGATGTATTTGGTCGATCTTGAAGGTTTAAAAGATAAACTTAGAAAGTATGCGTTTGGTGATAGCGGATATGTGTACATTGTCGATCTGCAGGGTAACTTAGTGCTTCATCCAGATTATGAGCACAAATCATTGAAATCCTTAATAGGCTACTCGTCTGAACTGCTTATTGATCGAATCGCCACCAAACCAGAAGGTCAATTCAGTTACTCGATTTCCAGTGATAGTGGCACGACCAACAAAAAAATCTTCTATAAGTTTTACCCTTATCTTAATTGGGTCATTTCTGCAGGTATCTTAGAGCAAGAGCTTAATCGAAATCATAGCCTATTGTTTATTAGCTTGATGGCTTTGGTTGTAAGTTTGTTGAGCATTATTGTCGTGTTGGTGCTTTACCTGCGGCATCGTCATCTTAGAATCTTGGATGTGGCAAGCCTCGATTACCTTACTGGGCTTCCTAGTCGACGGAGTTTTATCGAACAGCTAAAACTGAAAATTACTCAAAGGTCGCCTTATCCGCTAACAAATGTCGGTGTCATTTTGCTGGATATTGACCATTTCAAGCGGGTGAACGATCAATATGGTCATGCTCAAGGCGATAGGTTTATCTGTGAGGTCGCAAAATCACTGCAGAGATTTGTTAACCGTCGTCGTTTGATTGCACGCTATGGCGGTGAAGAGTTTATTTTGGTGACGTTTGATTGTGATGAACATGAGTTATTCGAATTATCAGAGGCGTTACGGTTATGTGTTGAGCAACTTCAAGGCTTAGTGTCGCCAGTAACAATCAGCGCTGGTTGTTGCCATGCTCAAGCACTGACTGACATTGAAACCGCTATCGATAAAGCCGACAAAGCGCTTTATCAAGCAAAAGAGAGTGGACGTAACAACACTCAAGCGTATCGAGAGAACGAATATCACGTTGCTTACATGTGATCGGTTGAAAGCCTCATTGAATTGAAAAGTTTTGTTCACACAAATCGAGCTCTTGAGAACGACAAACACAAAAAAGCCCAAATAGATCGCTCTATTTGGGCTTTTTCAGAATTATTTGAAAGGCTAATCGTTAATTTAAGCTTTCGCTGCTTTCATCGCTTCCGTTTTTTTTTCCTTTTGCATTTTTGCAAGGAAGTAGATGTTTACACAAGCGATAAAGCCGTTGGTGGCTGCAACTGGCCATGCGTCAATCATGATGCCGTATGCTGTGAAGAGTGCACAGCCAATAAAGTTAAGGACACGCAGACGAACGATATCTTTCATTGTTAATGAAATTGCGACCATAATAGACGCAGCGTAACCTAAAATTTCAACCATATTGAATTCCATTGTTTGACCCTCTTAAATTTGCCGATACTTTGTCGGTACCAATTCTTCTCTTCATGAGATGATTGAGGAAGCTCCGTGCCTCGAATGGTCTGGTTTTGTTTAACGGGGAGAACTATACCAACTCTGTTTTTGTGATTAAACCCCCAAAACAGACAGAGGTGAAGGTTAGCGATTACGCAAACGTTTAATGACCTTTCTATTAACATAATTACTATTTATGTTGGAGGTTGAATTGATAGTTATTCTTATATAGGTAAGGAAGCCTCGAATGATAAAACGATCCATTTGTGCAACAAAAAGCATAAAAAAAGCAGCACTATTGGCTTTGATGGCTATTGGGCTGACCGCATGCTCTACGCAAGAAATACCACCCACACACAATTATGGTGTGGTCACTAGCGGTGACTTTGGTTTCATGAAACACGGCGTGATGACGTACTCCTGGCACCCTGAGTCAGAAAAGGTTTACCTTTCTCAAAAATACGATGAAACCGTGGTAACCGATTTAGTGCGTGATTCGATTCAAGAACAGCTCTCAAGTAAAGGTTATCAGTTAAAGCAGGATGGTGTCGGTGATGTTGTTGTAGGCTTTGGATTAGCGGAAGAATCGGAACTGAACGATGAGTCTATCTTCGATGCGATTAAGCTATCTACTGGTGTGCCATTTTACGATGGTGAAGGTAAAGTCGCGGAGAAAGGGTCGTTGTACATTGCGTTTTTCGTACCTAACTCAGAGGTCGTACAATGGCAAGCATTAGCACAGTCTGGCATCCAACCTGATTTAGAGCCAAGCGAGAGCAAACAGCGTATTACTGGCTTTGTTGAAATGTTATTTAGACGCATGCCTGAGCGATAGCATTAGGCGTTGAATGCATTCGTGGAGTAAATATTAGTTGTGGAAAATATGGTCAGATCGCAGATTATACTTTTTTATTTGTAACGAATGGTACAAATACGTAAAGCAACGTAAAGTTCGCGCTTCTTTTGCTAGCATTTGTCTATACTGCTCAAAACGTTAACTTAGGTTTGATTCAATGAAACTGTTTTCCAAATACTCTCTCCCTCTATTAAGTATATTCATTGTAAGTAACGCCGCGATGGTAAGTAATGCAGCTATCGCAGCACCTTCTATAGTACCAAGCCCACCTAGCCTAGGCGCAAAAGGGTATGTGTTAATTGATTTTAATTCTGGTGATGTGCTGGTAGAAAAAAACGCACATACGAAGTTAAACCCAGCAAGCTTGACCAAACTGATGACCAGCTATGTGGCAGGTCAAGAGATGAAGCGAGGCAACATCTCTGCTGATGATCAGGTACGAATCAGTGAGAACGCGTGGGCGAAGAACTTCCCAGACTCTTCAAAAATGTTCATCGAAGTAAACACCGATGTAGCAATGATGGATCTTTATCGTGGCTTGATTATTCAATCCGGTAATGATGCTAGCGTTGCGATTGCAGAGCATGTTGCAGGCTCACAAGATGCATTCGTTGACCTGATGAACTCTTGGGCTACCTCTCTGAAGCTAGAAAACACCCATTTTGCCAATGCACATGGTTTGGATGCAGACGACCTCTATTCGACTCCTTACGATATCGCGTTACTCGGTCGTGCCATTATTCGTGATTTACCGGATGTGTATGGCTTATACAGCGAACGCTCTTTCAGTTACAACGGCATCACTCAACATAACCGTAATGGCTTGTTGCGTGATAGAAGCTTAACCGTTGATGGCATGAAAACGGGCTACACCTCTGGTGCTGGCTACAGTTTGGCGAGTTCAGCGACACAAGGTGAGATGAGACTTATCGCGGTTGTGATGGGCGCATCAAGCGTTAAGAGCCGTGAATCAGACAGCAAACAGCTGTTGAGCTACGGTTTCCGTTTCTTCGATACACTAAACCCGCATAAAGGCGGCGATCAAGTGGCTGAAGAGAAGGTATGGTTTGGTGAGCAAGACACATTGAAATTAGGTGTGGCAGAAGACACGTTCATTACGTTGCCTAAGTCAGACAGTAAAAAGCTGACTGCATCTATCGAGCTTAACTCTGAACTGAAAGCGCCAATTGCAGAAGGTCAATCTCTAGGTGTGGTTCATTACACCGTTGATGGCGAAGATGTTCAAACTCAGCCTTTGATCGCGCTTGAAGCGGTTGAACAGGGCGGTTTGTTCAAACGTTTAATAGACTACGTTAAGCTGTTCTTCGCGAGCCTGTTCTAAATAGAGCCTGTGGCGATAAGCCGCGCTGAAAAGTCGAAATATTATGGGTGTTGTGAGTGAATCACAGCGCCCTTTGTTATTTCTACATCAATGAAAACGCCGCGCCGCACTATCTTTATTAGCCGTAGCGGGCGGTTTCGATTACTATACGCAAAATTTAGCAGTGTAGTCACTTATGACGATAGATATAAAGAACGTAACCGAACCCGAAGTAACCTGTGCAAATTGTCAGGCATGCTGTTGTCGTTTAGAGGTTATGATCATCACAGATACGGGCGTACCTGAAGAGCACATCGCTTATGATGAATGGGGCGGTGAAACCATGAAGCGCTTAGACGACGGCTGGTGTTCTGCGGTAGATAGAGAAACACTGATGTGTACTATCTACGAAAACCGACCATGGATCTGTCGCGAGTTCGAAATGGGCTCTTTCGAATGTGTTGACCAGCGCAAAGATGTGATGGGCTAGGCGTCTGCAGTATTGAACTCAGTAACTAAAGTACGCTAATGAACTGTGATAATCACATTAAAATTAAATATCAGGGTTCTATACCTTAAGCAGTTGTAGAACCTTGATGCGTTTTATGAGATCAAATATTGAGTGAGATAAGAGTCTTAGCTCGATAAGTTAGAGTTTAGAACTCGGAAGGCACTTCAAACTCCATCCATTCACCGGTTGTCGGGTGAATCAACTTTAAGTAGCCAGCGTGCAGGTGTAAGCGCTCGCGTTTGTATCCGTATAAGTCGTCACCACGAATAGGTACAGCAAGCCCTAATGGATGAGCACAGTGCACTCGCAGCTGGTGGGTTCGCCCTGTTTTAGGGTACAAGTGAACCTTGGTTTTGCCATTGTGAGTGCTAACCACTTGCCAATGGGTCTCTGCATTTCGGCCGTGTTGGTGACAAACCAGTTGTCTTGGTCTGTCCGTGATGTCGCCGCGCAAAGGAAGGCTGATATTGCCAGATTCGCCCGTTATCTCGCCATCTAACAAAGCGGTGTAGCGTTTCTCTACGGTTCTATTAATGAACTGCTTCTGAATATGCTTGTTTGATTCCGCCGTGAGCGCCAAGATCAACAAACCTGACGTCGACATATCCAACCTATGGATAATCAAAGGACCAGTCGCATCCGGGTAACGCGCTTTTATGCGGGTATAAACTGAATCTTCGATGAACTTACCGGGAACCGACAAGAACTCTTCAGGCTTATTGACGACTACGATTTCATCGTCTTCATAAACAATATTAAAAGACTTACCAACCGCAGGGTTCACGATAAGCGGGTTATCTTCTAGCTCTATGCCACTTAACTGGTGTTCGAGGATCTCAAAGCTTTTACTCTGACAAACAGGGTAGAGGTTTGCGTGTTGTCGAATGATGTCTGTAGGCGGTAATCCCCACCAAAACTCAGATAATGCTAACGGCTTGAACCCGTGTTCAAACGCAAAGTTAAGCAACTTAGGTAGGCAGCAGTCACCAGAGCCTTCAAGCGCGTCTTTACCATCGAGCAACTCGAGTAAATTCTTAGATTGCTTGGCTTGATTGATAAAGCGATAGTGAGAGAGGCGTTGAGTTTCCAACTGTTGTGAAACTGCTTGGTGATCTTGCTTACGGTTTTTCAGTTCGCTTTCAATCAAATCAATTTGTGATTGGCGCTCTGCGATCTTCTGTTTCCACTCAATACGAAGTGCTTTTAGGTCACGTTTCTCTTGGCTACTTTGATTGCCCAGTTGTTTGAGCAAATTCGCCGCTGACTCTAGATTCCCTAATGCTTTTTCTTGATTGGCTTGTTCTCTGAGTTCGTTACGCTGAGCTTTGTTTGCGGCCATTGCTAACTGAAAGGCTTCGATAGCTTTTGCTGATTCGATTTTTAACCCTTCAAGCTCGGCCAATAATGTGTCTAGATTGTGCGACTGTTGCAGCTTTTCAATGTCGTCCGAGAGCTGCAATTGTCGAGCAAGGTTCGCACTGTTTTGAGATTGAAACTGTTTTGAATCGAAGGCTGGTGGAACAAAGTGAATGTTGTTTAACTGAGAGACCAAAGCCGGATCTAACTGCAAGCCTGAAAACGCAGAAAGGTAACCTAACCCTTGTGTGGTTGGATTCTGAACAAGAAGCACAGCGTAGAGATTACCTTGCGAGGTTTCATTCACACCACAGTCGACAAGTGATTGCTGAAGCTGCAGCATAGCGAATTCACACACAGGGTGCGGGGTATAGTAATACGGAAACGTAAAACGAGTCGGTAGCGCTAAATCGACATTCGTGTTTGCTAGGTGCAGAGGTGTGTATTGAGCGAGGTTTGTTGGCATTAAGATCAAACTCTATGGCTGTTCAGTTAGAGTTCGGTATTGTTGTCGAAATGAAGACAAATGAGAAGCCAAAGCAGAAGATAAATCGGCTTTGGCTTCATTTAGTTTCTTGTGTTTACTCTAGCAAGCACGTGTTTGAGTGAAACTCGATCAGTTCGAGTGTTCTAGCTCTACTTGCTCAGCTTTTTGGTAAGCAGGGTGGCTCTTTAAAAGTTCACCGTATTTAGCGATGTTAGGGTAAAGCGCAGTTGCACCAAAGTTACCAACGATTTCTACGATGAACAACATCATAAAATCTGCACCTGTTAGTGTGTCTGCAACCAAGTAGGTTTTACCTTCAAGTGCATTATTCACGTAAGTTAAGATCTTTTGGTTTTCATCGTCTGCATAACCGCCTAGGAAGTTAGTTTCACAGCCGTCCTTCATTACAAAGATCTTAAGCAGCATTGGCAAAATACCTGAACTCTCAGCGAAGTGAAGCCATTGAGAATACTCAACGTAGTTTGCGGTGCCGCGTGTAGGTGCGAACTTACCCTGACCGTATTTGTCTATTAGGTATTCCGTGATAGCACCAGATTCAGTGATCACGACGCCATCGTCTTCAATGACAGGAGATTTACCCAATGGGTGAATGGATTTGAGTTCTGGTGGTGCAAGAAAAGTGACACTGTCTCGTTGGTAGGGTTTGATTTGGTAATCTACCCCAAGCTCTTCCAATAGCCAGATGATGCGCTTTGAGCGCGACTTATTCAGGTGATGCAAAGTAATCATGATTCTACCTAGTTAACGGGTTCAGTTTATTGAATTTATTTAGCTTCGTTCGTTTTGATAACAAGCTTACCGAAGTTCTGACCTTCCAATAGGCCCATGAATGCTTGTGGCGCATTTTCTAGACCTTCAACCAGGTGCTCACGATAGTGCATCTTGCCTTGAGACAACCATTCTGTCATTTGAACAGCAAATTCGTTGTAACGGTGTGCGTAGTCATCAAAGATGATGAAACCTTGCATCTTAATTCTTTTAACAAGCAGCATACCCATCAGGCTAGACATACGATCTGGTCCTTCAGGCAGTGAAGTCGCATTGTATTGAGAGATAAGGCCACACACAGGAATACGAGCACCTGTGTTAAGCAGAGGCATTACTGCATCGAATACCTTGCCGCCAACGTTTTCAAAGTAAACGTCGATGCCGTTGTCACACGCTTTAGCCAATTGCTCCGCGAAGTCGTCAGCTTTGTGGTCGATGCATTCATCAAAGCCAAGAATCTCTTTCGCGTACTGACACTTCTCTTGACCGCCTGCAACGCCGATAACACGACAGCCTTTTAGTTTGCCGATTTGTCCAACGGTTGCGCCTACAGCACCTGTTGCTGCTGCAACGACTAGCGTGTCGCCTTCTTTAGGTTGGCCGATATCAAGCAAGCCCATGTAAGCAGTAAAACCAGGCATACCCATGATGCCAAGCGCGTAAGAAGGGTGCGTTGGTTCTTTACCTAGTTTGATAAGGCCTTCACCGTTAGACACACCAAGATCTTGCCAACCTGTGTAAGCCAGTACCCACTCGCCAATTTCGTAATCAGCGTGGTTTGATTCTTCAACCTGACATACGGTTGCGCCTACCATCACTTCATCAATCGCAACGGGATCTGCGTAGGATTTAGCATCGCTCATACGACCACGCATGTATGGGTCTAGAGAAAGGTAAACTGAGCGAAGTAACATCTCGCCGTCTTTGATGCTTGGCGCAGCTACTGTCTCTAAACGGAAGTTGTCTTGAGTCGGTGCGCCAACTGGGCGAGAAGCCAATACGATTCGGCGATTGTCTTGTTGAGTCATTGGATGTCCTTAATTGTGTATTTTATACATTTAGAATTAGACCAGTCGTCTAGTCTTGTTGTCTAAAAATCCCGCCGTCATCAAATTGATAAGAGGGCGGGTGATTTTTTTAAGTTAAAGCCAATAAAGCGCGCTGCGCGTTATTAGCTTTCACCTTTTAAAATTCGTTCGGTAAGGCTCAAAGCTGACTGTAAGCTATGTGAGCTTTGGCTCAGCTTGCTCAATAAGCTGGCGCCTAACCACATTGAGTATAGGTTCTGAGCTGCTTCTTGGCTCTCTTCAACCTTTATGGAGCCATCTTCAATACCGCCGACAATGCACTGTTCGATGGTATTCGTCACTTTTTCTGCACCCTTTAATAGCGCTTGGCGCATAGGATCAGAAAGATCAGAAACTTCCGCGCTGAGTTTAACTACCAAGCATTTATGAGCATTGCAGGTGCCGTTTTCAATCTGTGACCATCGAGTGAAATAACTGACAATTCTCTGGTAATGGTTGCCTTCACCATGAACCAAAATAGTTTCAACTCTGCTGATGTAGGTCTCAAAATAGTGCTGGATCAGAGCCTCGCCAAATTGCTCTTTCGATTTAAAGTAGTGGTAAAACGACCCTTTCGGCACGTCCGCTTCTTTAAGCAATTGCGATAAGCCAACGCCGTTAAAGCCGTTGTTCACTATTAATTGGTAGCCAACATCTAAAACATGCAGGCGTGTGTCATTCGTTTTTTCGTTCATGGGCGGTACTATAAGTTAAATTAGACCAGTCGTCTAGTGGTCGGTTTTCGAGGGTATATTTGGTCGTTGTTACAGTAGCTAAATAGCTAATACCAATTAAAGTAAAAAT